>JAGTQZ010000003.1 GCA_018396705.1 Candidatus Bathyarchaeota archaeon | reverse complement strand
ACCGTAGCCACAACATAGGCCTTAACAGCTTCCACCATTTGATCCGCCTCCCATCAACATTTTATTGACAGATAAGCTTAAAACACTTAGCATGAGAAGCTTCGTATACCCTTAGACATATTGGAAGTAACCAAGCAGACATGATTAATAATTAATCTAAGAAATCCATTTGAGTGCAGAGGAACGGGCGCAAGCTTAAAGTGAAATGCCGCGATAATATTTATGGTGTAGTTATGGTTGTTGATATGGAAACCGCCTCGAGGATTCTTAGGCGTGTTCCCGACAATAATGGTTTCTTCTTCTTTACGGGTCTAGGCCAGTATATTGGAGTTTATGCCACTAGCCTGGCTGATTTCTGCCAAAAACTTAAAACAGTAGATTTAAAATCTGTGGAGTTTCACTCTAAACGCGGGGACTTTGAAAATTGGATCAGGACAACTATAGGGGACGCTTACCTAGCAAATGAAGTTAAAAAAGTTGAAAGAAATTTCAACAGGGAGCAACTTAGAGCAATGCTAATCCGAGTCGTGGAAGCACGCGTAAACGAGCTCAGAAAAATCTTAGCCACGAATGAAACAAGCATCAGAAGAATGTAAATCCAGAATCCCACGCCTTGCACCAGCCCCCTCTTTTTATTCGACAATGCTGAGAAACTCACACAAATTCCAAATATTCTTTTAGACGTTATTAAGAGAGAACAATATGGCGGGGCCTCGGTGTTTAGTAGGCGTAAAGTTTTCCATATGGTCTAGTTGAGTGCGGAATCAGTTTTTTAAATTCTTTTAGGGGTATGGTGTCAACGTCGAGGTTGAAGTGGTTGCAAAACTCCTCGATGATGGGCCTAAGCACGGCCACATCATCTTTTTCGATCTCTGTGACCTTTACCTCCTTTCCCGTATGTGATAGTTGTCCCCTGAAATATATTATGCCACCATGCATTCCCGTGCCCACAAATTTAGCTTTACATGTTTCCCTGTCTTTCAACGTTAGTCCTAAAACGACTAAAATTCCTCCAGCCATATACTCTCCTAAAAAGTCTTGAACTGTGCCTCCAATTACGAGGATAGGCTTCTGATTGCCATATTCTTTCATGTGTATGCCAACTCTGTATCCTGCATCATCACGAATGAAGATTTTGCCACCTCGCATAGAATACCCGACTATATCTCCTGCGCGTCCGTAAACAACAACTTTTCCATTGTTCATGGTGTTTCCAACGCCATCCTGTGCGTCGCCATGGACGTAAATTGTGGGGCCGTCCATGAAGGCTGCAAGGTCGTTGCCAGGTGTTCCGTACAGGTGAAGTTCAATGTTACTTTTAAGGCCTGTGCCTATGTATCTTTGTCCATCAACGTTGTAGATATCTATCCTCCTAACAGAGTTACTATTGGATTTTATTAAAAAGTTTAAGTCTCTATAGTGCATACCCTCAGCATTTATAATTGCCACATCATCCCTGATAGAGTCTTGCTCTAAACGTTTAGAGGGCTTCATTTCTCATTCACCAGCCATTTTTATTCCTAGAATCTTAAGTTCAGTGTCCGTCAATCCCACGCCGCGGAGTTGTGAACGGTTGCCGCGGAGACTTTCAATAGAGTTTATACCCATGCCGCCCATCATTTCTTTGATCTCAAGACTCCACGCCTGCAAAAGGTTAACAAGTCTTCTTGCGGCGATGTCTGGATTGACACGCTTAGAAATCCATGGATCCGTAGTTGCTATGCCCCATGGACATTTTCCTGTGTAACATTTCTGGCATAAGGTACAGCCGATGGCTACCAAGGCAGCCGTGCCAATGTAAACAGCGTCTGCTCCTAAGGCAATCGCCTTTACAATGTCGGCGCTGCCTCTTATACCCCCAGACACTATTATGGACGTCTTGTTGCGAATGCCCTCCTCTCTTAGGCGTTGATCCACCGAAGCTAAAGCCAACTCTATGGGGATGCCCACGTTATCCCTAATGACTTTAGGCGCCGCACCGGTTGAGCCTCTAACTCCATCAAGAACGATGAAGTCGGCCCCAGCTCGAACCATGCCACTTGCGATGGCGGCAGAGTTATGCACAGCGGCTATCTTGACGCCCACAGGCTTGATATAGTCTGTTGCCTCTTTCAAGGCATAGATCAGTTGATGCAAATCTTCAATTGAGTATATGTCATGATGAGGTGCTGGCGATAAAGCATCCGTTCCTACTGGAATCATGCGTGTTCTGGATATCTCCACTGTGACTTTCTCCCCGGGAAGATGGCCGCCTATTCCTGGCTTGGCGCCCTGCCCAATTTTAATTTCTATCGCTGCACCCACATTCAAATAGTCTAAGCTGACACCGAAACGTCCCGAAGCCACCTGAACAATTATGTGATCCCCATACTTGTATAGCCGTTTGTCTAAACCACCTTCTCCAGTATTCATTAAAGTGCCGAACTGCGCAGCGGCCCGAGCCAATGCTAAATGAACGTTGAAACTTACAGCTCCATAGGACATTGCTGCAAAGAGAATTGGAGTTTCAACACACAGTTGAGGCGACAACTTCGTTTTTAATACTACGTCACCGTTTTCCAATTCAAGTTCAAGCTTATCAGGTTTCGGGCCTAAAAATGTTCTAAGCTCCATAGGTTCTCTCAGAGGGTCTATTGATGGATTAGTCACTTGGCTGGCATTGAGGAGAATTTTATCCCAATAAGTGTAATGAGGCTTATCACATCCCATACCTGTTAAAATTACCCCGCCACTTTCAGCCTGTTTCTTGATTGCTGTTATTACCTCTTGGGTCCAATGCCAGTTTTCGGTGTATCGCGTCGTGTTTCTCTTTATAGTTATCGCTTTCGTAGGACAGAATACCACACAACGATGGCAGTTTACACAATTTTCGTCACGACTCCGGATAACGTCGTCTTCAGGGTCATAATAGTGCGTATCGTAGGTACACTGGTTTATGCAGACCTTACATCGTATGCACTTTTGGTCGTCTCGCTCGACAATAAATTCTGGCTCTATATAGCTCTTGATCTTCCCACCTCAGGGGCCACGATTTCCGGGGCTCTTATTGTTTTAAGCCTACCAATTACGAGTTCGCCTCCACGGGGGCTCCAAACTTTATCCAAATTGGGTGCAACTGCCCGTATGGCGGATTCTTCGGAAGACAAAAAGAGCAAATCGCCCTTAATGCCTGCTGTAAGCGGTCTTAGCTTTATGCGGTCTGTTAAACCAATCATTTCTCCTGTGCGGGCTGCGATTATGGTGAACGGCCCATTCATGAGTAAGCTGCCGTAGCATTGGCGTAACGCTGTGTATACCTCTTTTTTGCTTGGTTCCATAGTGTCGATTTCGATCCATAAAGGCGGAGCCAATATTTTGGCGGCGACTTCCATTGGCAACTTATGCCTCCTTACCAGCAAGTCTAATGCGTAAACCATGACTTCCGTGTCTGTCTGCATTGTGCAGTGGTAACCGTACATTTCGAGGAATCTCCTGTTGGCTCCATAGCTTGAAAGTTCCCCGTTATGCACAACTACCCAGTCAAGGATGCTAAATGGGTGAGCACCGCCCCACCAGCCTGGAGTATTTGTTGGAAACCTCCCGTGACAGACCCACAAGTAACCTTCGTATTCATCTAGGCAGAAATACTCGGCAATATCCTCTGGAAAGCCTACACCCTTAAATACGCCCATGTTTTTTCCGCTGGAGAATACAAAAGCGCCATCTGACTCGGTATTGATCCTCATAACGTTATAAAACACATATTCATCGTCTTGTTGACCTTTGACAGCGCTCTTCTTTGGCTGGAGGAAATATCGCCAAATAAGAGGAGGGTTCCAAACGTTCGCTTTTGGATTAGTGGGCATTTCTTCAGCTTCGACAACGTCAAAGTTTTGTGATAAAAGCCTCTCCACTTTTTCTTTGGCTTCCGTATTCAAATACATTATGTGGAATGCATAGTCATCCTTATGTTCAGGATAAAGCCCGTAAATGGCAAAGCCCCCGCCAAGACCATTTCCCCTTTCACGCATATTTGAGATGGCTTTAATGGGGTCCTTTGACCCAAAACATCTCCCAGTAAGGTCCATCATACCGAAAAGCCCACAAGCATCGATGACTTTGTCGTCATTGTAAGGATTATTTAGGAGAGTAGTGAAATTCATTACAAACCTCCCAGATGAGTTGTTTTCTTAGAGTTTCAGGCAGAGACGCTAAACTGAAATTATCGGCTATGAGTTTGTGTTTGAAATCCTCAACGTTAACTTTATTTTTCATAAGGTGGAAAATCACACCAGCTCTTTCAACGTCTCCAACAAGTGTCATACCCATGATTTTTCCACTTTTAAGCATAATTTTCCTGTAAATCCTCCTTTTTTGGTCATGGAAAACCAGCGTTTCATAACCTTCAGAATCTCCGCTTTGAGTAGTTAAACCAACAGAAATTATTGGAACCCCGAAATGGTTGAGAGCGGTCATAGATGCCACACCTGGATATTCAAGTTTTAGCCCAGCCATGTTATATCCTGCAACTCTACCGCTGATTCTGGCCAATGGCCACAGTGCAAGAACTCGTTGTTTTCCAACGACGAAGTCGTATGTTTCAGCTACATCGCCACAAGCGTAGACATCAGGAATGTTGGTTCGCGTAAATCTATCGGTCAGAACCCCATTGTTGATTTTCAATTCAGTGTTGATAACAAGCTCCGTTCTTGGGACAACACCAACAGCAAACACAACTAAATCACATTCTATTGCACTTCCATCATCAAGAAGGACACCGCCAACCATGTCGTCGTTATCCTTTCTCCCTAGAATACGTTGAACTGTACGACCTTTAACTATGCACACACCTTCTTTTCGCATTGCTTCCTCAAGGATTCCCGCAGCCTTTTGATCAAGCACTTGATTGAGAACACGGTCTCTTCGTCCAATAAGGGTGACCTTTAATCCAAGCTTAGCTAACGCTTCTGTGACTGTTATACCGATGAGGCCTACACCTACGACGACTGCCTTTTGCGCCTTGATAGCATAAACAGTCTCTCTGATATGTTCAGCATCAGCTATTCTCGTAAACGTGTATACGCCCTTTTTTGTTACGCCTTCAATGTTTGGTATGATCGGCTTACTTCCCGTCGCTATCAGAAGTTTGTCAAAACCGATTTTTTCAGCATCTTCAAGCTCAATTTCTTTCCTGGTCAAGTCAAGTTTAACAGCCTTCTTCCCAAGGAACAGCTGAACTTTTTGTTTTTCCCAGAAATTCTTTGATGGAAAAATCATGTTCTCTAGGTTCACTTCTCCACTGAGGTATTTACCTATCATTGGACGCGAATAAGCAGGAATGGGTTCTTCGCTTATCACAGCAATATCTCCCACGGGGTCTAATTCCCTTATGGCTTCAACAGCACCTACCGCTCCAGCTGAGCAGCCTATGATCACATACTTAACCATCAACCTATCTCTCCTCAAGGGTTAAAGCCTCATTAGGACAGAACTTCACACAAGCAGGTATTTCCGATCCTTGGCATAGGTCACATTTGATCACAGTTTCGCTGTTGTTTGGGTTTATTCTAACGGCGCCGATGGGACAAACCATGACGCATGTCAAACATCCAATGCATCTTTCTTCATCATGTATTACTGATCCTGTTTTCTCGTCAACGTGCATTGCACCCGATAGGCATGCAGAAACACATAAAGGGTCACGACAGCTCTTACATTGAACTGGAAAAGATACCGGCTTTTCTTGGAGCAGTTTAATGCGGCTGACTGGTTTGGGCGTTTCTCTCTTAAATGCCTTGAGAAGATCTCTGGACTTTGAATGCTGAACTGCACAGTAGACTTCGCACAATCCACAGCCCATGCAGAGTTCTTCATTGACGTAGACTCTCTTCATAACTGTTTCACTGTTGTTCTTGGCAATAGGTTGCCTATTACCTACACTTTTCTAATATATAAACATTATTAGAGGTTCTCGATAACTGAGTGGTAACTATTTAATAGCGCCCGGTATTATGTGAGTTTCTATTGTAGTTTAGCAACTTAATTGGCGCCATTAGTTTTATGGCGTAGTCCTTGAATTCTGGATCAAGGTATGGTGTTTTAACTTCTATTCCAACTGCTTTTCCTATGAGAACCGATGAGAAAACCATTGTATCCCAAATCTTATGCAACTCTAACTCTCTGCTGTTCCATTTAAAGAGCCATGGATACCCGCCATAAGTTCGTCGAGAGCGTCTCCAGTCATGACGCTTTTTACTCCGTTGTCTTTAGCAAGCTTCAATCCAATGTATATTGTGGAGCTGTTTCAAACCTCCATAGGGTCAAATACTTGTAAAGTTTTTATGACAAAGCGGGCAGCTTCGTAGAGTTCTTCCTCGGTTAATAAGTGCATATAATGCGGCAGATTCAGCCTTTCTGCCATAATCCTAGCGTGTTCAATATCTGGCGCTGGTGCCCTTTGAAAAGCACACGTGAATGCCTTTTGGCGAATATACTTTGAAGCCACAACCGCCAAGATGCTTGTGTCTAGGCCTCCTGAGAGAGCACCCTTTTTTATCTTCTTCTTTATTAGAAGATCGTTTTGCATTCCATAACTTAACCGACTTAACTTTCACATAATTTCAATGTTTGGGTTCCATATTCTCGAAATGCTTAAATTCATGTTGGCAATAGGTTACCTATGTCCTAAAATCGGGCTTGAGGGTTTAATGTGTCACCCCAAATTAATAGAAACTTTTCGAGTTTGAATTCAGTGTATACAACAAAGCCCATCCATACCATGCCGTCGGAAGTGGTGAAATATGGTTTCTAGATTCTGTGTTGAATGTAAAAATTTCGAGGATCGAATGGAGATAGACGGCGTGGTCTTATGCGCTAGAGGGCATCGTCCCGGTGTTGCCTGCCAAGAATTTCAAGACCTGTTTGAAGGCGCTAAAGCTATAGCATCTAAGACAAGGTTTTGCATAGAATGTAAAAATTTCGAGGATAGAACAGACATAGATGGTGTTGTTGTATGTGCAAGGGGACATTACCCTGGAGTCAGTTGTCCAGATTTTCAAGACAGAACCGTGGATATCTTCTACTCATATATCTACTGGAGCTACCTTTACAGCACAGGCAAGGTTGATGAGGGTAAGGCTTACTGGGAGGCAAAGCTTTCAAGAAAGCTTTCACCCCAAGAACTTGCATACGCCGTCCTAATGGAATATTTCAGCCTAGGCTTAGACCACTCCGACTTTATTAGATGTTGGAACGTTGCAAGAAAAGTTTATGGACAGAAAATGCCGGAGATCCAGAAAATTCTGGACGCAGCCTTGGAAAGGTACAAATTGTTTGGTGAAAGAACAGATTTGAAAAGGGTTTTCTCAGACATGCTCTATGCAGGAAAATCCCCAGGGGATGTTGTCGTTGGGATTTCTAGGGGCTTTTATAAAGGGTGGAGTGATTAATCATGGCAAATGAAATAATCTTTAAGGAAGAGTTGGCTCCAGAGGTTAAGCTAATAAAAGTAAGGGCGCCATCGATCGCGAAAAAGGCAAAATCAGGACAGTTCATAATTTTAAGGGTGGATGAGGATGGCGAAAGAATCCCCTTAACCCTAATAGACTGGGATCCTAAAGAAGGCACAATAACCCTGGTGTTTAAGGAGGTTGGGGCGTCCACAAAGGAGCTTGGAAAACTGGAAGTTGGGGACGCTATCCACGATCTGGTGGGACCGCTTGGAAAACCAAGCGAAATTGCCCTCCATAGCAAAGTGTGTGTAATCGGTAGGGGAGTTGCCATTGCAGCAGCTTACGAGAGGGCTAAGAAAATGAAGGAGGCAGGCAATAACGTGACAGCCATAATCAGTGCCAGAACAGCTAAACAGTTAATCTTCAAGGATCAGCTTAGGGGGGTATGCGACAAACTCTACATAGTTACCGACGACGGCTCAGAAGGAGCGAAGGGGTATGCCAACGATTTTCTCAGAACCCTTCTAGAGTCTGGGGAGAGGTTTGATTTAGTTTACGCTGTTGGGGCGGCAACTTTAATGAGGTCAATTTCAGAAACAACCAAACCCTACAAAATTAAAACAATTGTCAGCCTCAACTCCTTAATGGTGGATGGGACAGGCATGTGTGGTTGCTGCCGTGTAACAGTTGGCGGTAAACCTATGTTTGCATGTGTCGACGGTCCGGACTTTGACGCTCATCTAGTGGACTTTGAGGAGTTCAGAGCCAGAATCCACATGTACGATGAGGAAGAAAGAGTCGCCCTAAAAATCGCTGGTGAATGTGGATGCAAAAGCTAGAATTTAGACTAAAACAAGTTAGGATGCCAGAACTTCCAATTGATGAACGTTTGAAAACTTTTGACGAGGTAGCTTTGGGATACTCTGAAGAGCAAGCCTTGGCCGAAGCGGCAAGATGCCTCCAATGCACACGCCCTCTATGTGTGGAAATGTGTCCATTACACGTTGACATACCTGAATTTATAAAACTTGTCAGGTTAGGCGATTATGAGGAAGCCGCCGAAAAAATCCGTCAGAAAAACTGTATGCCGTCAGTATGCGGAAGGGTATGCCCACAAGAAGCCTTATGTGTCATGGGATGCAAAAATACCATAGGCGATCCAATAAATATAGGAGCCCTTGAAAGGTTTGTTGCCGATTGGGAATTAGAAACTGGAGCAACTGTTCCTGAAATAGCGCCGTCAACTGGGAAAAGCGTGGCTGTTGTTGGAAGCGGTCCGGCAGGTTTAAGCGTGGCGACAGAATTGGCGAGAAGGGGACACCATGTAGTCGTTTTTGAGGCACTACATGAACCAGGCGGCGTTTTAATCTACGGCATACCAGAGTTTCGCCTTCCAAAGAAAGTTGTTAAAAAAGAAATTGATTATGTTAAAAAGCTTGGGGTTGAAATAAAAACAAACGTTATTGTGGGCAAAACGCTGACAATAGACGACCTCTTCGACGAAGGCTTCAATGCTGTTTTCCTAGGCACTGGAGCAGGCTTACCTAAGCTTTTAGGCATTCCGGGAGAGAACCTATGCGGTGTCTACTCCCTAAACGAGTTCCTTCTCAGAATAAACCTCATGAAGGCAGGCCTATTCCCTCACAAAAGTAAAACTCCAATAAAAGTTCGAGGCAGAGTTGCAATACTGGGTGCAAGAGGGATGGATGCTGCAAGGTCCGCCCTCAGGCTTGGAGCTGAAGAAGCCTGCATATTCTACCAAAGAAAAGTTGTGGGAAGAGCCGACGACGTAAGGCGAGGGTTAGAAGAAGGCGTAAAAATGCAACCATCAACAAAGCCTATTAGGCTTATAGGCGACGAGAAACGATGGGTAAAACTCGTCGAACTCATAAAATTAAAGCCGGGACAACCAGACAGGACAGGTAAACCAAAGCTAATTCCAGAATCAGGCTCAGAATTCCTATACAGCGCAGAAACAGTCATTGTTGCAACGGAGCACATACCCAACACAATAGCAGCGGCAAACACCACACGAAGCATTAAAATTGCAGAAAAGAACAAAACAATAATAGTCAACCAAGAGACCCTAGAGGCAGCAAACGGAATTTTCGCAGGAGGCGACGTGGTAAGCGGCGCCGCGTCAGTCATAAAAGCCATAGAAGCAGGTAAAAGGGCAGCCCAATCAATAAACACATACATTTCAAAACATTAAAAACGAGTGTAGTTTCATCTTTATTTTGGTGATTAATCATATTCTTTTCATTTCCTCAATGGGAACCAAACAATGAGAAGCAAAAGTTTCAATTTTTGCTCCTCCCTCCAAGAGGGCTGCTGCTAGGGCAAGTCCACCAACCATACATAACCCAAACCTATCCATGGACACTGGCACACCGAGCACAGGTTCATTAGGAACGCCAAAAGCTAAAACGCCTCCCCACCCCCTTTCCTTCAACGTCGTAACAATTTTATGTGTTCTTTCCCTAGCTTCAGCCACGATCTCCCTCATGCCCACAGGCAAAACACCAGATCCAGTTTTAACAACTTTCAAAACCGAAGTCTGGTTGCTTCTAATGAAAAGCTCAAGCGGAGAAATCGTCGTCCCCTCATAGGATATCATATCAACAAAACGTAAAGGTTTACCATTCACCACTTGAACCAAACCGCCATACCTAAAAAATAATGGAATCCCGGAACGGATAAGCACTCCGTCCACAGTCAGATCGCAAATTGTGAGAAGACAAATCTTTCCCTCAGGAACAACAATATTTTGATACTCTTCATTCTCATCTAAAACCTTAATGTAGGGAGCCAAAAGCAAATTCGCAAGGTGTAAATCCCTTACTATCTCCAACATTCTATCATGAAAAGACTTATCCACAAGAGAAACATTCGCAACCACCATCCCGGAATCTGCAATATAGTCATATGTAACCGAACAAGCCATCGATAAGAAACGGGTTATAACAAAACCAACCCTCTGAGAAACCAAAGCCCTGCTAAGCTCCTCCAACCCTTGACTGGTTATAGTCCTTCCACTTCGCTCATGCCCAGCAACTAAACCTTTTAGCTCCAGCAATTGAAGATGATACCTCACAGTCCTCTCACTCAGAAAGAAACCCCTCTTCTCCAATTCCCGCTGAAGCAACCTCGACCCGACATGCTCGGCCGACTCACTCAAAACCCTCAATATCTCAGTTTCCAACCTAGAAATCTCCTCAGCAGACTTAACCATACGCCATCACAAGAGAATGCTCCTAAATAACTTATAAAACTTTCAATACTCAACCCCCAATACTTATCTAAACACAAAAGGCGAAAACAAATCAAAATTTAGCCCCGTAATGAATACTGTGTACAAACCTAATTCTTCTGTTAGTTGTAGTAAATAGAAGAATTTTATAGATGTTGATTTATAAAATGCGTTTGGAGTTGTGGTTGTGTGTCTGGCAGGAAATTGGTTTGTCGTATGTGTGGTGGGGAGCTTTCTGAGGGTGAGGCTGTCCCTGTTTATAAGAGTGTTTTGGATCGTGAGAGTGGCGAGTTGAAGCGTGTTTTGGATTATTATCTTTGTAAATCATGTGATGCTTTTGTGAAGAAAAGAGTAAAAACTTGTTAGTATTTTTTGATTAGGATTTTTTGTGATGGTAGTACGCTTACGAATTGCCACCCTTTTGCCAAATATTTTCCAAGCTCTCTTTCATGTATTATTCTTTGTGGGTTGTGTTTTCCCTCTCTTAGTTTTTTCAGCTCTTTCTCGTAAAGCTCGAGTTCTTCGTCCTTGTTTAGTTCTCTTCCAATCTGCCTTTCTTTTGCAACCTTAACGTCAAGCAGGTCTATTCCAAGGAGGCTTTTGGCCATACTTTTCAAAGCTTCAATTTTGGCTTCCTTAATTATGCTTGATTGTTCTAGGGGTTGGGTTGCCGTGCTTAGGAAGGGCTCGCATTCTTTGTAGGCTTTGCGCATGTCCTCGATCATGTTTGGCGGCAGTACGCCCTTGTTTGTGCTGTATCTGGCTTCTATGTCGCCCTTATGCCCCATAATAAACTGCAGATATGGGTGGCTGATTTTACCTTTAGACTCGGCTATGATCATGTTTGTGTCGCAGTAAGCCCTCAAGACATAAGGCCTCCACTTGAAGCCGGCCCTCAAAATGGCTTCGCGAATATCCCTCGTCACTAAGGTTGTCCTCAAAAACCTGTTCTTTTTAACCCCTCTAGGGTCAAAGCCCAGTAATGGGGAATCTTTACTCAATTCTTCGCCTTGTTTAACTCGCTCCTCCAAATACTCCTCAATGTAGGTTATTGTTTGCTGCGGAACGAATGTGAAGTATTGGTGCCTAGCTTTGCTGAGGCTTTTCCTTACCACGAGCATTGATGGAATTTTTGCGAATTCTATACCGTCTGGGCGGATTTCAGCCTCAACAAAGTCTCCAAGTTTCAAGCCGTCGCTTCCATCATAATTGCCTATGCTCTCAGGCCTTAAACCGCTGAAAGCCATTAGGGCTATTGAAACTCTTCCTCTGGGCGTGGCCATTCTGAGGATTCTGTCCAGCTCTTCTTTGTTTGGCACGCGCTCATCGGCTATTCGTGGCGTATCAGACTCGCCTCTGATGTTAACTTTAAGCTTTACGTTAACGCCATTATAGGAAAGCCAAGAGTTAAGCACTTTCTTGAACCTGGACAGGTAGGAGCCAGCCTTGCCCTCACGCTCCATACGCCTAATAAAGTCTGTGAAGTCATCCCTGAAAGCCTTGGTTTTGGCGGCTTTAAGAATTGCCTTTGGATCAGTCTTGTTAAGCTCGCAGTAGAAACCCAGAGTCCTAAGATAGACAGTAGCGGTGACAATGGACTTAGCGGCCAAATTTTCAAACCAACGCTTGACATCCGCATCATTAAGCAGATGCGCGTACTTAGACCCCATACTCCATCAATTAGAGAGAAGAATGTTCCATATTTAAGGATTCACTTAAAAATCTAAGTGGGCCGGGCCGGATTTGAACCGGCGACCTTTCGGTTATCAGCCGAACGCTCCAGCCAAGCTGAGCTACCGGCCCACACTAGCACCAATTATAATAGAAAGGCATATCATTTCCTTTTAAGGTTTTCAGAATACTTTTAATCGTATAGCAACAATTTTTCCAATAAATACGGGCCCGTGGCCAAGTATGGATTAAGGCGCCGGCCTTCGGAGCCGGAGAACCGGGGTTCAAATCCCCGCGGGCCCGCTTGCTGTGTTCCTTTCTTTGGCAAGATTAGTTTTACATAATTAGTATTTGGCTTATTTGTAGGGTATGTACTCTCTGCCTAGGAGTTCTCTTGCTATAATTATTCTCTGGATATTCATGGTGCCTTCAGCTCCTATGTAATAGGACATTATGCCTCGCAACCCCATTTCCAGTGGGCAGTCTTTTGTGTAGCCCCATGCTCCCATCCAGAGCATAACATGTTCGAAAACTTTGAAGGTGAAGGGCGGCACTTTCAATTTGACGGCTGAGATGTACTTTGTAACTTCCAGTGTTGTGAATCGTCCTCGTTTGTATTTTTCGTCATTCATCCATGCTGTACGATAAACAAGCGACCTTAAAGCTTCAAGTTCAGCCCACAAGTCTGCTAAATCGAATTGAATGCCCTCATACTTGCCAATAGGATTTCTGAAGGCTTTACGCTCCTTGATATATTGCATACCAAGCTCTAGGGCTCTTTGAGCTGCACCAAGGCATGTTGCGCCTATAAGCAGTCTAGCATTGTCGAATCCTTCCATGGCTAAATAGAAGCCTTTGCCTTCCTCGCCTATGCGGTAAGCGTCAGGCAGCCTAACATTATCCATGGCTATACTGCCTGTGGAAATCGCCATTCGCCCCATCTCTTCGAAACGTTTGCCTGTCTCCACACCTGGCGCGTTTATAGGCAAGTAAAAGGCTGTCATACCTCGATGGCTTGCCTCAGGCGGTGGGGGCGAAGTTCTAACAAGTGTGAAGTGTCCTCCGCCAAGCCTTTTGGCTTCCTCGGTTCCACTTATATAGGTTTTCTCGCCGTTCAAAATCCAATGGTCCCCATTCCTTGTTCCCGTAGACTTTATTGCGGCAACGTCTGAGCCGCCGCCAGCTTCGGTTGATGCTATGCCTATGAACGCTTCTCCCTTAGCGGCTTTCCGTATAACCTCCTCTCTGACCTGCTCAGTGCAGTGCTTGTCTGTTACAAAACCCCATGCAGTTTCCACCAAGAAAAACACGGGTACAGCTATGCTTATGTCAGCGTAGCCTAACTCCTCAGCTGCGATACATGCGGTTGTCCAATCTACGCCTGCACCACCATGTTCTTCAGGCACCGTCATAAGCAACAGCCCTAAATCAGCTAAGCCCTTAATGATCTCTCTTGGAATTTCGCCTTTTGTGTCCGTTTCCCTAACTTTTTCTAGTGTAAGCTCTTTGCTGCACCATTCGCGGACAGACTTACGGAAAAGTATTTGCTCTTCAGTGAAAGCAAAATCCACCATAAAAGTTCACCTTCCCAATATCCTTTTATTCATTTTTCACAGCATATAAAAATTGCCAGATTCTAAGCAAAAGCTTTCTAAACAAGAAATTCATATTTTTGCATGACTGGTGAAGGCTTTGAACCTATTCATATTCCTTCTTCTATGGGCTTCTATTTGGTACATGCCCATCCCACTGCGAAAAACTGGTTGGAAAAAATTTGCCCGTGTAATTTCGCTCCTTTTAGGTTTGTTCCTCTTCTTTTCTAATTCAGTTTCTACAGCTGCCCTTAAGCGTCTTCACATACACGCTTGTTTTTCTCAGAGTTTTTGTCGCCTTTGTGGAATTTACCATAACAATAAGGCGAATTAGTACGGAAGAAGTGTCGGAAAGACACCACTACTATTACTACCACCGCCATAGCCGTCTACCATGGAAAATTTCTGCGAAAATAAGGGCGAAGCTGGCTGCAGTTCTATTTTTGGCTTATTTGTTGGCTGTTTCCGGCTTTATGTATTCTGGTAGGTTCAAAGAGTTGCCAACGCCGCGTACTTCAACAATTTCATCCAAATAAGCTCAGGGCTACCTTTCAACAGGGAAATTCCAGACAGCATGGTGTGGCTTGTCACAGGGGAACTTGCAGTTTCCATTGTCAGACGCCACATGTCAGAGTTTGGAAGCAACACTCAAGTTCTAGGCTGCCACATAACGAAAACTCCGGATGGCAAGCTGGTTTGGGTTGCCATCATAGGCTCGACAAGCGTTATAGCCGAAAACTATGTGAAAAGCTTTGTGATAATAAATGCCACAGAACCGCTTGCCCCTCCCAAGGTTTTGAGAAAGGAGTTTAAAGTCGGTGAAAGTTTATGGTTTGATCGCAACATTCACTATGGTTCTTATATGAATGACATTTCTAAATGCTATGGCACAGCCTATGTAACATGGGATTTTGAAACAAATGAGCCGGTTTACGTTGTAACACGCTGCAATATTGGCTTCGACTTGATTAGACGTTATGAAACTCCCATAGTTTACAACGAAGATTATGGCTTACATCCTAAAGCAGAAGACCTTCAGCACATCCCATTGTGGATTACGCAGGTTTATGACGAGGACTGGCTTGAAGAAATGATAAACGAGATGGGAAACTTCGGAAGAGGCGGAGGCTTTGATTATTGGGCCGGAGGCCTCTTGTGGTTTATACCGCCAAGCCGTGAACGCTTCGAAATGACAGAGGGCACCCGCTACATTGTGGATCCAGAAACAGGTGACGTTGTAGCTCTTGTCTGCGTGAATCCTGTTGGCAACAGGCGCACTTTATCCGGCGTTTTTAAATCCACTAGGGGCAGCATACACTTCTACGATTACAGACAAGCCAACTACATTTCCGGCATGACGGCTGAAGATCTTGTGAAGGGAGACTTCCAAAACCAGCAACAGGCTTATACGATGCTGAAATGCCACTACTCTATCCGGTACAAGTTTCACAAGGCAACTATCGCCTCGCGTGGTATGTGCCTATCTACTGGCGAGAAGGCACTGGTGGAAAAGATGAAACCATCTATCTAGCTGGGTTTGCTATTATTGACGCAGAGGAAACGAACAAAATAGCTATAAAAATGCATGAAGAGGGCATGACCAGCGAGCAACTCGTGCGCGCTACGAGGCTTAATTTTCTGAAACTTTTCGGCACAATAACAGAAATAGAAATCACAGCTAAAGTTTTAGGAAAATATGAGTACGTGGAGGATGGCACAACTCACATAGTTCTCCGTTTGGACAATACCACATACCAGTGGGTGGAAGCTACACCAAAAGATCTCCCGGCGCTTCAATGGAACAAGCTTATGGTAACAAAAAATGGTGATACTGTAACTATGCGTCTCGAAAAGCGAGGAGAAAAATGGATAATAATAGCCTTCGAGAACATGGGCATCTAATAGACGGAAACTTTGGCGACACCCTTAACCTTTAAGAACTCAGGGATAAGTTCTCCAGGAATCTTCTTCTCAACAATAAGCGTCAGCTTTGGCTCTGGGGAAAGCTCCGGATCATCCACAATTGCCTGTCTTATACTTAAACCGTTTTTTGCCAGTATCATAGCTGAATTAGCCAATATACCCGGTGTTCTCGCGTCTGCAGGGGTTATCTCAACCACTCCAAATCCAAGATGGCGCGCAATTTCCTTTAAGGAATGCCCAGCTGATCTTAACCCTTCAAAGATTTGACGAAGTTCCCTATTAGCCCTTATAGCTTTTAATGTTTCGTTTACGGTTCTCCTATCCACGCCGGCGGCTTTAGCTATTCGCGCTCGTGGAATTTCAATCTCGTTTAGATAGATTTTTCCGTTTTTGACGGTTAAGCCGTTTTCCACAAGGATTCGAGCCACCTTTAGCCTCTCCGGGTAGTTTTCTAAATGTTGTTTTATAGTATTCCACATTTTTGTTCACCCTTGAATGTACTTTTTTGTGCAATAAAGCATAAATATGTTCATTCCGTCATTATGAATTCCATGTACAAAAATGTGCATAGGTGAAGATAAATGGGCGTTAAACTTCAGAAAAACGAATACTTCATTCTGTTGAGTCAAGATGATATTCCCACGGCGTGGTACAATATTCAGGCAGACCTTCCAGAACCACTTCCACCACCTTTGGATCCAACGACATTGGAGCCCATAGATCCAAAATTGTTAGAGAGAATATTTGCAAAAGAGCTTATAAGGCAGGAAATTTCGACAGAACGCTTCATAAAAATTCCAGATGCAGTTTTAGATGCCTATTTACGGTTACCTCGTCCTACACCATTGTATAGAGCGAGGCGACTTGAGAAGTTCTTGAAAACGCCAGCGAAAATATACTTTAAGTTCGAGAATTTCAGCCCCACCGGAAGCCATAAGACTAACACGGCTATAGCTCAAGCTTACTACAACAAGGAACAGGGCATAAAACGGCTTGTAACCGAAACTGGCGCTGGACAATGGGGCACCGCTTTGGCTTTTGCATGCACTATTTTCGGTTTAAAATGCCGCATATACATGGTTCGCGTTAGCTATACGCAGAAGCCTGGCAGAAGAACCATAGCTCAGCTTTACGGCGCTGAAATGTTTCCGTCGCCAAGCGACCAAACCGAGTTTGGAAGAAAACTTTTGAGGGAAAACCCCAATCATCCAGGCACTTTAGGCATTGCCATAAGCGAAGCCTTAGAAGACACGCTAAACCATGAGGATACGCGCTATTCTTTAGGTTCAGTGTTAAACCATGTATTGTTACACCAGTCCATCATAGGCTTAGAGGCTAAAAAACAATTTGAGATTATAGGTGAATATCCGGACATTGTGTGTGGCTGCATAGGCGGCGGCTCCAACTATGGCGGTTTCTGTTTTCCCTTCATGATGGACAAGCTTAAGGGCAAAGTTGACACTGAGTTTGTTGCCTGCGAGTCTAAAGCTGTTCCACATACGACAAAGGGCGTTTACACCTACGACTTCGGAGATACGGCCAAGCTTACACCCCTCCTGAAAATGTTGACGTTAGGACATGAGTATGCATGTCCGCCAATTCACGCCGGAGGCTTAAGATATCATGGGATGGCGCCCTTAATATCCTATCTGATAACAAAAGGATATATGCGGTCTGTTGCATATCACCAGACAGAAGTGTTCAAGGCAGCTCAAATATTAGCCCAAACAGAGGGCCTAATAATTGCACCAGAAACAGCTCACAGCTTAAAATTCGTCATAGACGAGGCTCTGCGGTGCCGAGAAAAAGGCGAAAAGAAGGTTATAGCCATGAACTACAGCGGCCACGGTCTATTGGACATCGGTGCTTATGAACAATTCCTTGCAGGCAAACTTGCAGATTATGAGCCTGAAAAAATAGAAGTTCCAACTATTGCTCCCAAAAAATAAAACGGTAGATCGTTAACATTTGTAGCTTTTCCCTTTTGTTCTTTTGTCTTACAGCAAGTTTTTTAATAATTTTTGAATACACAGTATTGGGAGTGGAGCTTTTGATTCCAATAAACGCTCCGCAGATAGGGGAAAAAGAAATTGAAGCTGTTGTCAAAGTTTTGAAAAGCGGTGTACTCACCCATGGGCTTGGCACTGGTCCGATGGTTAGAAAATTTGAAGTGGAATTTGCAAGGTTTATGAGATCGAAATATGCCGTGGCCGTCAACAGCGGAACCGCTGCCCTTCACATGGCCGTTGTTGCGACTGGTGTAAAACGCGGAAATGAGGTGGTTCTTCCAAGCTTCACGTTTGTGGCAACAGCGGAGGCAGTGGTGCTAGCTGGAGCAAGGCCTGTCTTTGTAGATATAGACCCTGAAACTTACACTATTTCCCCAGAAGAGGTTGAAAAGGCTATAACAAAACGGACGAAGGCCATAGTCGCCGTAGACCTGTACGGTGCACCAGCAGATATGAAGCCGATACGGGAAATAGCGGACAAGTATGGATTAAAAGTCATAGAGGATGCAGCTCAGGCCCATGGCGCTGTTTACGATGGCAAGCCAGTTGGCGCTTATGCTGATGTTACTTGTTGGAGTTTTTATGGCAGCAAAAACATGACCACCGGCGAGGGCGGTATGATAACAACAAATGACGGCGATTTAGCCGAGAAATTAAGGCTCATACGCTGCCACGGAGAACGGCAAAAATACACATCGAACCTTATAGGCCATAACTACAGAATGCCAGAAATCGAAGCAGCCATAGGCCTTGTTCAACTGGAAAAATTACCGGGGTTTCTAGCTGCGCGAATGAAAAACGCTGAAAGGCTTACCGCAAAACTCTGTACAGCGGAAAAACTGCAACTGCCGAGGGAGCAACCCAACTGCAAAAACAGCTGGTACCTCTATACTGTCAGACTTAAAGGAGCCCCCAGACAGAAGCGAGACGCGGTTGTTGAGCAACTCAAGAGCAAGGGAATTGGCACCGAGGTATACTATCCTTGGCCAATCCATCTAATGCTCCCGTACCGCAGATTCAGGCGATTGAAGCTTACCGAAACAGAAAGAACATCAGAGCAAGTGTTTTCGCTTCCAGTTCACCCGGGCGTAAAAGTCGAGCAAATCGACTTCATAGCAGAGAATGTGCTAAATCTTATCTAAACGCATTTTCCGTCTTAAGCTTTATAGAATTTTTGATTTTGAATTTTCATTTGCTGTTCATAATGCTTATGTAGCTTTCCCATCGTATCGTTTAGAATCATCTCTACAGAGGAGTTTGAATGGAAAAGAAAAAAGTATCCGTTTTTCTGGCTTTTCTTCTATTATCAGTTGTTCTGCAAATTGGTTTGGTTACGCGTTCCTCTTTGGTGATGGCGCACAGCGATGTTTTGTTGTCTGCTTGGACTTGGAACCAGCCAACAATAGACGGTGTCATAAATGCCGCTGAATGGAGTGCAGCGGCAAAAATTAATTTCAGCTTGACTGCTTCAAGCCTTGTATACAATGGTACAATTTATGTTATGAATGACTATGAAAACTTGTATTTGGCTGCAAAGATAACCGATGATGACTTTGGAACCAACGAGAGCACAGTCGACATTTTCGGCTTCTTCTTTGAAAACGACCACGATGGTATACCTCATGAGCAAGGCGACGATGGACTTGTGTGCGCTAGTATCAGTGGACTGCCTCTTGACATTTTTTATGTTGCGGGTGATGGATGGCCCACTGACAGTGCGGATGGTGGAACACAAGACGGAACTGCTTCAGCTTCCGGAGATGGCATCTACAATTATTTTGAGTTTGTTCACCCATTGAATTCAATGGACGATGCTCACGATTTTAGCCTAAAAATTGGAGATGTTGTAGGTTTCTGTGTCGCATATGCTGACAACGGCCTTAACTCATCTCCCAATCCTTTCGATGTTATCTGGGGTTGGCATGACATTAAGATTGCTGCGCCTTTCTGGCAAGGCGACTTAGTGCTTTCAGATAACGACGTTTACATAATCACTGGAGAGTTTAACATTAATGGAAGCATAGTTGTGACAGAAAACGCCACGCTGATTATAGAGAACGCGCATCTGATGTTTACACAAACGGCTCCCTTTCAGTTTAACATCACTCTAAAAGATGCTTTCGGCGGAAAACCACGCTTAATAATGGATAGCATCACTATTAACACGAACACTCATTCCTTCAGAATAGAGCTTTTCGAAAATAGCATAGCGCAGATAGATGGTGCACAATTAGCCCCTAACTGCCCAGTCTACTTGTTGCTGTATGACCTTTCCTCAGCTAAAGTTTCCAACTCCACTTTTACAGAAATATCGCTATGCGAAAACGCATCACTTGTTTTGTCTTCATCACACGTGAGTTTACTAACCGCGTCGGGTTCCTCCTTTATCCGCGCGCACCACGCTTACGTTGAGTCAGTTAACATCAGCGGTTCCTCTGAAGTTAATGCGGAGAATTCAAGGGCTAGCAATGTTTATATGTATAGCTTTTCCGTGCTTCGTGCAGTAAACTCCACAGTCATAACAACAAACGTTCAAGGACGGTCTCTAATTTTTGTCAACTGGTATCTTGACGTTCACGTAGTTGATTCTACTGGGCAGAACGTTCCAGGGGCAAATATAACCGTTGTATGCTCGGATGGAACAGAAACCGCAAGGGAACAGACAAACGCTACCGGATGGGCAAGGCTGACAGTACTCTCCAGCATTATCAATGCGACATGCGAGTATCCGCAAGGCTCCCATAATATCACGGTATCATATGAAACTTACAGCAACACAACCACCATAAATGTAACAAGAAATATGCAGGTTACGGTTATGTTGTCGGATTTCATAATTCCAGAATTCCCGACAGTGCCTCTGCTATTAATGGCGCTTCTCACAGTATCATCCACGGTTCTAGTGTTTCGCATGAACAAAAACGCTAGGGAAAAGCGCTAGTGCTGCGGTCTCTACTCTTTCATTAAATGTCCACCGAATGCTATAGCCCAAAGCAACACCGGATAGGCTATCATGCGTTCCATTCCACCTTTGCCCAACCCTAGGTAAATGTTTGTGGCGAACATCACAAGCGCCGCCAGTGAAGTTAAGCCCAAAACTACAGCGAAATAAGATAAAGGCGGCTTCTGATATCCATGGGAGGCTATGGCGGATAAAGCTCCGAATAGAAATGCAATTAAGGAGACTATTGTGTGCAATATGCCAAAGTCTTCTGGAAATATTCCAACACCCATGGCACCTATTCCGCACAAAACTAGGAAGCCTAGGAAAACCTTTCCGCGGATAGTTCGTCTCAGAAAATAAGTGCCAATTACAACCGTAAACCCAAGCACGAAAACCGACGTGTTGAAAACCGGAGCAGATGCAGCGTCTAATTTTCCTAAGTCGCTTATGTAATTGCTTGAAACGCTATAGTTAGGATAAAGGCATTCAGCAATTAACATGCTTAAAATAAACTGGACAGCACCGACGAATATTAAGGCTCCAGCCGCTTTACCATTAAAATGCTTCATATTCTTTCTAAAATGCTCCATCCCGCTGATAAATTTTAACGTCCGGAGTGCTGGCTGAACGCTTTAAGCAGCTCATCCACACACTTTCCAACGTTCTCGCCGACATAGCCACCCTCCAAAACGAAAAACGTTGGCTTACCGAAAGAAGCCAGCATCTCACCTATTTTTCTGTAAGTTTTCTCAGTTAACCCTAAAGAAGCCAAATCTCCAACGTAAGCATCGAATCCAGCTGAAACAGCAATAACCTCAATTTTCTGCATATTCACCCTTTTTATGGCTTCCTCAAGAGTTTTTAGGTAAACTGTCTCTCCACAATCCGCCGGCAATGGAAAATTTAGGCAATTATCCTCAGAATTGACGCCGGTTCCCGGATAGTGAGGATACCTATGCAGGGAAATAAAGATAACTTTCGGGTCCCTTAAGAAAATTTCCTGTGTGCCGTTTCCATGATGGCCGTCAATGTCTAAAATCAGTGTGGGCTTGCCTAGGTGTTTAACGGCTACGGAGATGTTGTTTATATAACAAAAACCCTTTGTGTAGGCTCCCAAAGCAGCGCCAAATTTGCCAGCATGGTGTCCCGGCGGCCTCATCAGGGAGAAACCGTTTATTTTTGCGGCTAGGATGGCTCCTCCCGCAGAGAGCCTCGCGTATTCATAAATGTTTTCGTAGGCTGGAGTATCAGGGTCTTCAATGTTACCTCGCTTAAGCAGTTGAATATATTCTACACTATGAACTTTAAGTAAGTCTTCTTCGCTTGCTGGTTCGGGTTCGACAAACTCGTAGCCTTTTTCCTTTAATATTTCGTAGGCTATTTGCACCCGCCTCGGGCTCTCAATATGCCACGATCCATACTCCAAACATTTTTCAGAAAATACTATCTTCGGCTTCATATCATGCCACTCCTTTCAGATTATTTTGCTCCTTCACTTTCTCACCTTGAAGACATTATTGCGCGAGTCCCCATGTGGCTAAAGTGGAAGATATGTTAACAGTTTGTTTTTATAAGCTTATACGTTAGGTATTCTCTCTTAACTGTAGGTCATAAGAAGGCGAAAACTTAATGATCTCAGAAAACCCTTTGGCTGAACTGAAAAAAGAATGCGAAGCCTTACTGGAAGAAGCTATAAGCAAACTCCAAATAGAAAACTTGCCTACAAAAAAGTTCACCTTTGAAAAGCCTCCAATCTGGGATTTTGGGCAACTTGCCACATCCATCTGCTTTGAAATTGCAAGACACATGGATGAAAAGCCTCTGATTCTGGCGCATCGTCTGGTCCAAGCTATGGACAAGTCAAAGTACTCGCTTGTGAAGGAAGCCACAGCAGCTGGTGGAGGTTACATAAACTTTTACGTTAACTTTGAACGTTTTTCAGCCTTGACAATAGAATCCGTCCGAAAATTAGACGCTGACTATGGACTAGTTAAAGTTGAAAAACCATTGAGGATTATTGTTGAGCATACGAGTGTGAATCCGCTTCATCCAATTCACATTGGACAAGCTAGAAACCCCATGTTAGGTGACGCCCTTGCACGCATCTTATCTGCGAGAGGACACACGGTGTTCCGTCACTATTACGTGGACGACGTTGGAAGACAAACAGCCGTAATTGCATATGGATATGAGAAGCTCGAAAGACCAAAACCAATGGAAAAGTCAGATCACTTCATAGGAAAAATCTACACTATAACAAGCTGCCTCGTCGAAATAAACAGGCTTAAACGAGAACTTGAAAGGGCGAAGACTGTTTCAGCTGAAGAAGAAATCCTAAAAATCAATAGAGAACTTGACGATTGGATGTCCATAGCATTTGAACTGAAACAAAAACATCCGGAACTTTTTGAAAAGCTTCTACAAAAGATAGGTGAAGACCAGGATCCGGAAGAAAGAATAAGCGAGCTAAACAGAGCCTATGAAGCCGGAGACGAAAAGGCTAAAAAGCTCATCCGTGAAGTGAGCCAACTATGCCTTGAAGGTTTCAAGGAAACATTGAGCCGAGCTGGTGTGTTTTATGATTCTTGGGACTGGGAAAGTGACCTTGTGTGGAATGGACTGGTCGCAGAAACTCTTCAGAAACTTAAACAAACGCCTTACGTTTCCGTTCTTGGTGGTGTTCTCGAATTTGAAGCCGGAAAAGTTGTTGAAGACTTGAACCTACGAGAAAAACTTGGCTTAAGAAAGGACTATGAAGTGCCAAGTTTAACGCTTGTCCGAGCTGATGGCACAACGTTGTATACTACCAGAGACATAGCCTACACTTTATGGAAGTTTAGGAAAGCTGAAAGATGTATAAACGTCATTGGAATGGAGCAATCGCTTGCACAGCTTCAATTAAAAATAGCATTATACGCCTTGGGCTACGGCAAATACGCCGAAAACCTGACCCACTTCGCATATAACTTGGTAACTTTGCCAGGCTACAAAATGTCAAGCCGTCGAGGACGCTACATAACCTTAGACGAAGTTTTAGACGAAGCCACGAGAAGAGCTTACGAAGAGGTCTCAAAGCGTTCACCCCAGCTTTCTGAAGGGGAAAAACATAGGGTTGCTGAAATTGTGGGCATAGGTGCTGTCCGTTACGCGCTTGTGGAAGTTGACCCAGCTAAACCAGTCGAATTTAACTGGGACCGCGTTTTAAACTTTGAGAAGAACAGTGCACCTTACATTCAGTACTCGCATGCACGAGCATGCAGCATAATGCGTAAGGCTGCAAGAAAACCTGAAAAACCGGATTACAGCCTCCTAAAGGAAAGGCTTGAGCACGAACTTGTTTTCGCTCTTGCAGAATTTCCGGAAAACTTTGTTGAAGCTGCTGAAACCCTTAAACCAAACCTCATAGCTGAATACGCAAACGCTCTGGCCGATAAATTCAACACGTTTTACAATGGCTTTCCAGTTATTAAAGCTGAACCGCCCGAACTTAGCGACGCAAGACTGGCGCTTGTTGATGCTGTCCGAATAGTTTTAAGAAACGCCCTAAACCTTATAGGAATAACAGCGCCAGAAAGAATGTAACTTTTTATGGTGCACCTTGAATTATCGCTGTTGCAGCGCTTGTTCCTATGCGGTTGGCGCCCGCCTCAATCATGGCTATAGCATCCGTATAAGTTCTTATACCGCCGGCAGCTTTAACTCCAAAATCTTTTCCAACAACTTGACGCATAAGCTTGACATCCTCCACCGTGACACCTTTGCCAAAAAGACCCGTAGAAGTTTTAACGAAGTCCGCCCCAACCTCCTTAACAATCTTACATGCGGCAACCTTCTCTTCATTTGTTAGTAATGGAGTTTCAATTATCACTTTAACGATTATGTCGCTATATAATCGTTTTACCGCCACTACCGCTTCGATGTCCCGCTTAACCAGATCATAGTCGCCGGATTTGAAAGCGCTGAGGTTCATAACCATGTCAAGCTCACATGCCCCATCCTCTACAGCTTTAACAGCCTCCAAAGCCTTAATGTCGGACAAAGAAACCCCAAATGGAAAACCCACTGTGGAGCCAACCTTGACATCTGTGCCCCTCAATCTAGACGCTGCAAGACGCACATAAACGGGGTTCACAATGACGCATCTAAAACCATACTGGACAGCTTCTCGGCAAAGCTTTTCAACTTCACTCCTTGTGGCTGTAGCCTTAACCATTGTGGAATCAATAAGCTTGGCCAATAGCTCTCTCGAAACAACCAACAAGCACACCTTAAAATTATAAGATCACGAACCCAACTATTAATGATTTCTTCCAAAGCTTAAAAAGTAATTTGTCCTGTCGCTGTTGTCATTTCCTCAACTATAATTTCCATAAGGTTTATGCGCGTTTAAAAAAGTAAGCTAACTTTTATCTTTTGTGTTAACTAAAAATAGAATTTGGTTAGCGAGGCGTATGAAAAAGCGAGAAAGGATATGCGTAGCAATAGGAGGTTTTCTCATAATGATTGGGGCAATTTTGACAGGAGTAACCTTGCTAATTTTATTCAACCTTATTGACACCACAGTCTTTCAACATGAACTACACATGTCCTTGCTGATGTTAACTCTCTTTTTGATTGGAATATTAGATTTCACAGCTGGGATAATACTGTTGCGGAGATAAATGCCTATGAAATTTATAAGGGCTATTTCAAAAGCAATTGGTTTGTTGCAAGCTCTTATTGGCGGTATATCGTTAATTTTTGCGTTTCTTCTGTTCTATAATTTCTTCAATGTTCAATCTATTTTTGGCTTCTCCGGAGACAATATAGAATTTTACATGCTGGTTTTTATGGTGTTTGGCTTCTTTTCAGTTGTAAGTGGTTTACTGCTTTTCTATGAATAAAGGAGACGGTGCAGATGGGTGAGCTGCATTTAAAACGGGAGCTGGGTCTTCTGCGCGCGACAATGTTAGGGATTGGAGGCACGTTAAGCGCGGGCAATTTCGTTATAATAGGTCACGCTGCAGGTCTAGCAGGATACGGTATTGTTCCGGTGGTCTTTATTTGCGGCATCATAAGTTTGCTAACAATGTTCAGCTACTGCGAATTAGGAACAGCTATTCCTAAGGCTGGAGGAGAATACACTTTCGCAAAGGCAGCATATGGCGGCTTCATCAGTTTTATTACTGGATGGTTTGAATGGGTAAGTAACATGTTCTACGCAGCGCTATCTTCCATAGGCTTTGCGTATGTTATTTCTTATATTTTTCCCAAAATCAATATTCCGTTAACAGCGGCACTTGTAGTGATCATTTTCACAATTATCAACATAAGAGGGGTTAAAGAAACGGGAACTGTTGAAACCCTAATAACCGCTTTAGTGCTTGCCATATTGGGCATTTACATTTTAAGAGGCTGGCCCCATACACAACAGGCACAAGCACCCATTTTATCACCTCCAACTAACTGGTTAGGAATTTTTGCGGCTATCGCCTACCTTTTTGAACTTTACCTTGGAGCAGAGGCTGTTGCTGCAGCTCAAGCTGAAATAAAAAATCCCGAGAAAAACATTCCACGGGCAATAATACTGTCGTCGATTGTGCTGATTGCACTATATACGAGTATAGTGTATGTTGCCGTCAGCGTTGTTCCCCCCGAAGTTCTTAGCAAGCAACCCTCACCCATCGCTTTTGTCGCGGAACAAGTAATGGGACCGATTGGAGGCATCTTAGTGACAATTGGCTTGGCAATTGCTGGGTTAGCCGCGACAAATGAAGCTATTATGGCTCAGTCGAGGGTTCTATACGCCATGGGTAGAGACGGTTATTTCCCACAAAAAGTTTCTAAAATTCATAAGCGCTTCGGCACACCCTATATTGCAGTAACAATAAGCGCTGTTTTCACCCTATTTTTTACGGCCACCGGACTCGTAAACTTTGTGGTTTACGCAGTTAATCTCGGTTTTATCGTCGGTTTTTCGATCGTCAACTTGTCAGTAATAAAACTTCGAAAAGAGAAACCATACTTGGAAAGACCTTTTAAAGCACCTTTTTATCCCTTAACGCCTATCGCAGGATTAGCTGCCTCAATTTTCCTTGTAGCCTTCATTGAACCAGCAGTTTTGATTTTGGGTTTAGAACTCAGCATTATAGCCTTGTTTGTCTATTACATTAGAATGGTGGGCTATCACCGTCTACGCATCGCTTTTGGAGGAATGAGCCTTGGCACAGGTGTTTTCGCCTCCTTCACAGCCTACCTCATAAGAACAAGCCAAATAACGCTAAACAGCGTATCAGCAGAAGCAATCTTCTATATACTGATTTTTGTAAGTGCTGTACAAATTTTAGCAGGAGTTTTTAATATAACAACATCAGAATAGGAAATTAAAATGCCCACAAGACTTAATACTAGGGGACATCTACCTTTACAAATCGAAACTTCATGCCTCGAAAACGTAGAAAAAGTTATATCCGCCCACGGACGTCACATACGTCAATCTACAGCAGCTCGGACAACCTCATAACAGACACCACAGGAGAAGAGCGCTTTAAAGTATTTGAAGTTTGCTCTCGCATGCGCAAATACACTGCTGCTTTGCTTATAACCAGCGCAAGCCTCTCCACATTTATGCTACTCTTGCAGTTTTTTATAAATACCCAAATGTTCCTCATATCTCAGCTGAAACCTTTCACCATCATTGCAACAAGCTTCATGGGAATAACTAATCTAGTTTGTGGACTACTGTTATTAGCTACAGAGTGAATCAAAATTTCAACAGAATTCTTAGCGGGCCCGCGGGGATTTGAACCCCGGTTCTCCGGCTCCGGAGGCCTACGCGCATGTCACGGCTTCTCCATGATACATGTTCGGCGCCTTAATCCTTGCTGGGCTACGGGCCCATCTTTTAAGGGAAGTTAAGCTTTTTCTAGGAATTAATGATTATCGGTGCTGTATAGGGCTTTTAAATTTCTATAAGCTCATCGTTTAACCACCACGCTTTTTTCTTGCCAGTTTTTTCGCCTGGATAGTATTCTATTATTGGTTTGCCGAGTTGTTTTTTGGAGTTTTTCTCTATCCTTTTAAGCCTGTTCAATATCAGCCACCTATTTGTTTTCAAGTATTCAGCTATCTCAGGCGTTGTGGCACCTTTATAGTGTATTAGGTAATCTATGATCTTATGGTCTAATTCGTCTAAGCAGAAGGCGTAGGGGTTTGCTTTGCCTCTTTCATGTGTAAGAAGCTCCAAGTCTGCGAGATACTTTCTTATTTGGGAGAATTCAGCCTCAAGCTTTTCTAATCGTCTTTCAATTTCGAGAATCTTGTCCGGCCTCGGCGTTTTTTGAAGTTTCTCAATTATAGCGTCTCTTATGAAGTTACTTCTTTCGCCTTCTGGAACCCGCAAGACTAGTTCTTGATAAACTTCTTCAGGAATTTTCACGGAAACCACTTTTAACTCGCTCATATTACCACCGCTAGGCTAATGTTAACTATTCCCTATTTTCTTCGGTAAACCTTTTAAAAGCTAGAGGTTCTAACTTTTAACCGTAATCTGCTTGGCAAAGTGGGTATTTCATGGCCAAGAAAACCACGATTTCAATTATAAAATGTGATGTAGGTTCCCTGGCTGGACACCATGTGGTTCCTAAACCATTACTTGAAATAGCAAATAGAAACCTTGAAAAAGCTAAGGAAAAAGGCTTAATAAACAGTTACTATGTTTTCAACGTTGGAGACGACTTACAGCTTCTTATGGTGCATGAGAGGGGTGAGTCAAACCGGGAAATTCACCAGCTTGCATGGAACACCTTCCAAGAGGCTGCTAGTAAAGCTTTAGAGCTGAAGCTTTACGGAGCGGGGCAAGACTTGTTGAAAAATGCTTTCAGCGGGAACATTCGTGGATTAGGCCCTGGTGTAGCTGAAATGGAAATTGAAGAACGCAAATCAGACCCAATAGTAGTTTTTGCAGCAGACAAAACATCAGCTGGATGCTTTAACTTGCCACTTTTCCGCATTTTTGCGGATCCAATGAACACTGCTGGCCTCGTTATAGATCCAAACATGGCTGGAGGTTTCAAGTTCGAGGTTGTGGACACAAAGGAAGGAAAGAAAGTTGTCCTTAAATGTCCAGAAGAAATGTATGAGCTTGTAGCGTTAATAGGCACTGTTGAACGATACATAGTTTCAAGGGTTTGGCGAGCCCGAGACGATTTAATATGCGCTTCAAGCAGCGTAACAAAGCTTTCACTTATTGCTGGAAAATACGTTGGAAAAGATGACCCCGTCATGATTGTACGCGCTCAGTATGGCTTACCGGCTGTCGGCGAAATTCTTGTACCTTTTATGCATAGCTACCTTGTGGCAGGTTGGATGCGAGGAAGCCACTGGGGACCCATAATGCCCGTGGGGTTGAATGACGCACGGTGCACAATTTTTGATGGTCCTCCAAGACTTGTGGCTTTAGGCTTCCAAGTTTGTAACGGGACAATAGCGAGCGACGATGAAGGCAACCCTATGATAGCAGACTTTTTCGCAGATCCAGCTTTTGAAAAGGCAAGGAAGGAAGCCTTGAAGCTTGCAGCCATGCTTAGGCACATGGGCGAATTTGAGCCAGCCCGCTTAGGCGTCGAATCCATGGAGTACACAACTTTGCCTCAGATCATTGAAAAGCTTAAGGAAAAGTTTGTGCCAGTCTAACAAATTTACTGGTTGTTCCATGCGGATTTTCTCAGTTTTACAATTTTTTGATGCCTCTTCCTCATATATACTTCGAGTCAGCCTTTAAATCCAAAAGTTTGAATATTAACTTATGAAGTCAACCAAAATTTTAACCATGATAAACCCTAATAGAAGGATTTTTTATAATAATGTTTGCTGAAGGGCTCAGTTTGGCTGTAGAAAGACTTTCGACTGGCGTGCATGCTCTTGACAAAATGCTTGCAGGCGGTATTCCAAGAGGTTTCTGTGTAGCCGTCACTGGTGAACCGGGCACCGGGAAAACTATTCTATGTATTCATTTCATTGCGCAAGGTTTATCCGACGAAGACAAGTGTATTTATGTGACAACTGAGGAAAGTAGAGAGTCTATAGTAACGCAGGCTGCACAGTTCGGCTTCGACTTTGCCAGCGCTATAAAAAATGGAAGACTTGTTTTGATTGACGCTTTGATGGGAACCGAAGATCAGTGGACCATTAAAACATTAAGCGTTGAAGAGCTTGTAAACAAGGTTATTGAGGCGAAAAAGGCTTTGGGTTATGGGAGAGCCCGCTTAGTTATTGATTCGCTTTCAGCTTTTTGGCTTGACAAGCCTGCCATGGCACGACGGCATTCCTATTTTGTCAAGAAGGTTTTAGCAAAATGGGGCTTCACCATTTTGGCGACATCCCAATATGCCATAACCACTTCTGAGGCTTTCGGCTGGGGCGTCGAGCACATAGCAGATGGCATAATAAGGTTTAGGCGTTTTGTACGAAACGGCGTTTTAAAGCGTTATTTGCTTGTAGAAAAAATGCGACAAACGTATCATAGTCTCCAAATGCACGAAATCGCCATTGAACCTGGAAAAGGACTTGTGATTCTGGGACCGGTGGAGGAACGTATAGAAGATATAGCTTTGCCCAGAAAAGTTATGGAGAAGATTGAGAGGACGATGGAGAAAAGAAGGTTTGAACAACCGGAATCTAGTCCTTGAACATTATTCTAGACTGGATGTTCAAAAAGAAATAGCGGGCTTCTGCGCCTAAAGGTGGATTGCAACTCATTGCGTAAACGAAAAGGGTGAATTGGTTTTCAGAAGATACATTAAGGGCAAACCACTAACAGTCAAGGAGGTAAGAGATTTCCAAGAACTTTTGAGAGCAATGAATTTTCAAGTGAGAACCATTTATGCGTCAGCTAACAAATACCGCTCAGTGAATAATGTTGGAGACGTGCGCGCACTTTCAAATGTAGCCCGCTGCACTCCAACATGGGATGTTAACAGCAAACTTTCAAACTGGCAGGAGACCATAGCTGTTGCAAAGCGAATAATTGCTTTTCTCGAAAACGAAGGTGTGAAAGATTCCGTTTACATTAAATGGTCTGGGAACGGTTGCCACATCCACATTCACGAAGAAGCAATCTCTGAAGACGCTCTCAACGGAGCACATCCATTAGACTTGGCTTACGCTATCGTGGAGTATGTAAATCTTCATGCATTGCCAAAGATCTCTGAAAAACTATGCGCTGGAAATATACGTGTCGAAAATAGGATGGATGCTGGTAGAGTCTTCACATGCCCATTAAGTTTTCATCGTAAATTAAACGTGGTTTGTGTATGCCTAAAACCAAATAAAGTTGACAGCTTCTCCACAGAATGGATTCAACCAAAAAAGTTTAAACATAACCCTGCCTGGCGAAACTTCAAAAAGAGGGAAGCTGACGCCCTTGCCACAAAAGCTTACGAATCAATCGGAGGTTACATAGGCTCATGGAGAGGAAAAAAGCCCAAAAACAAAAGACTTGACAAGCAGATAAACGAGTGGCTCCGAAAATTTTGATTACTCAGCACACCGTTGGACGTTAAAACACAAGTGGTATCTCCAACTCCAGTTTTCAGTGTTCGATGCGATTAACGTTCATCAAATTTCCAGTTTGCCTTTCCACTTCTTATATTTATTTTTGGTATGGTCATAGTAAACTTGACTCCCTTTCCATATTCGCCTGTTTCCTGTATCGTCCAACCGTAGCCTTCACAGATTTTTCTTATCAAATACAAACCATAACCCGTACCTTTTCCATAGCCCTCCTTGAAAATTAGTTCCTTTTCTTTTTTAGGTATACCTACACCATCATCTTCATAGATCAGATTTAACTGTTCTTCGCTTGTCTTTTCATAATATACTCTAATTTTCTTTATTTTCTTGCCATACTTCAAAGAGTTATCGATAAGATTGTAAAAGATTTGTCTCAGCAATGAATCTGCTAACACTTTCAAGCCTTTGCATTTATTCATTACTTTGACGCCTTTAAGGTCTGTAAATAGCGAAACCGCTTCTTGAATGGTTTTCTCGACGTCGATGTATACTAACTCTTCAACACCAAGCAACTCATATGTCGCAGCGAAATTAAGGATTCTCTCGATTTGTTTAATGACACCCTCTATTTCTTCTAAATACCTTAAAGCTTCATGATTGTCGGCCAATCTTTTTTTAATTAAGTAAACATTACCAACAACTGCTGATAGTTTATTTCGCACGTCATGTCTCGTCAATTTGCCGACAACACGCAACTTTTCCAGCGCATCCCTCAATTCTTTTTCAATTTTTTTCAAGTGTGAAATATCTTTGTATATTCCTATAGTGCCGACAAGTTTTCCATCTATAACTATTGGAGCTGCAGATATGGATACTGGAATTAAAGTTCCATCTTTTCTTTGTCTGATACTGTCGTAATAGATATACCCCTTCTCGGCTTTTTCGTTTAACATAAGCCCCTCTTTGATAAGGTCTTTAGGCACTAATACATCATCAATATGCTTACCTTTAATTTCTTTGAGCGTGTAGCCGAAAAGCTCCGTGAAACGAGGATTAATATCTAATATGCGAAAGTTCGAATCCGTATAAACAGCGGCTTCCGGGTTGTTCATAAACAACTTTTCAAATTTTTCTTGGCTCGCTTTGATCTTACGTGCGTATTTTTCTAGGTTTTGGGCATGCTTTAGGTTGCTTATTGCGGTTGCAGCATGAGACGCCAAGATTTCAAGTAACTCTTGGTCCTTTTCGCTGAAAGCAGCTGCCCTTTTACTTTCAACATTTAAAACTCCAAGGACTTTGTTACCAACTTTGATAGGTACGGCAAGTTCGGAGAGAACTCCATATTTAACTCTAACGAGATCACCTTCATTCCTAACGTCTGACACTAGAATTGACTTGCCTGTTCTTGCCACCTCTACGGCTACACCGCTCTTACTGCCATCAAGAGGCAAATCAGAGCAAATGGGTTGCGAATATCCACGGCAGGCGACAACACGAAGCGTGTTTCCGCTAATCATCATTACTTCAGCATACTCAAACCCAAGCACCTTTTGTAAAGCGTCCAATATTAGGTTGTAGATTTCTTTCATACTTTTGGCAGCGTTTAGGCTGTGGCCGTAAAAGTTCAACGCAGATAGGCGTTCCTCATAACGTTTTCTCTCTGTTATGTCTCTATATATTCCCACCGCCCCTAAAAGTTTACCTTTAAATTTTATTGGAGCTATAGACAAGGACACTGGTATTAAGGAGCCATCTCTCCTTTTTCTGACCGTTTCGAAACAAAAGGGGCCTTCAAGCGCTTTTTTGTTTAGTTCCCTTGCCTCATCAATTTTATCATTTGGTACAACCACGTCGTTAATGTTTTTACCTTTGATTTCCTCCGATGTGTAGCCAAAAAGTTCCGTGAAACGAGGATTAATATCTAAAACATGAAAGTTCGGATCTAAATAAACACAAGCATCAGGGCTATCCATGAATAACCGTTTAAACCTAACTTCACTTTCACGTATTCTTTGTTCATCTCCCTCGTCGCTATACGACATCAACTGTATACTTCCTAAGCCAATATCAGGTAAGCCTCCAGTGAGATATCACATAAAGATTATGGACATCTAATCAATATCAGAGAAGCAAAAACTAAAACAATCAATTTGTTTCGCATTAGAAAACGCAAATAAGCCAGCACACTAAAAAGTAAACGAAGACTGGGAAACACTATGAAGATGGCTGTACTTGTCTACGAGTACCCGCCTAAAATCGTTGGTGGCTTAGGCACGTACGCAGCTGAAATTACACGTAAATTCGTTTTGATGGATCATGACGTTACAGTTTTCACAATGAATGATGACGAGGGCACTCTTCCAACGAGAGAAATTTGGCGCGGCATAGAAATCCACCGGCCATTACACATTGACATTTCGGATTCTCTGCCAGACGTGGTGGCTGAAGACGTTAAAAAATGGGGCAGGGGCATACAGCTTTTCTCAAAAATTTTAGTTTATAACTATTTAAGTGCTTCAAAACTTGTTAACGAGCTTATCGCCAAAGAAGGCTTCAAGTTTGACATTGTAGTTGCCCATGATTGGCTTTCAGTTATAGCCGGCATAACCGTTAAAAAAGAGACCGGCCTGCCGCTGGCTTTCCACGTCCACTCCACAGAGAGGGGCAGAACGCTTGGAAACGGCTCGGAGGTTGTTAGCAACATAGAACTTCGCGGGGCTAGAGCTGCAGACATGGTTATCACAGTTTCCTATGCCATGAAGGACGAATTAATATCGCTAGGCTTCCCTAAGGATAAGATAGAGGTTTGCTACAATGGTGTCGACCCACAGAAATACAATCCAGAAACAGTAACCCAGGAACAAATAACCCGCGTAAGAGAGTTTTACGGCATAAAACCCGAAGAACCTATGATTCTGTTCATTGGAAGACTCGTAGGTGTCAAAGGCGTTGACAAACTTGTAATGGCGATGCCTCATATACTGCAGAAAATCCCAAACGCAAAACTGGTTATTGTTGGATTAGGCGACATGCAAGACTACCTTGTTAACCTCGTAAGGATGATGAAGCTCCAAGATGCTGTAAAATTTAACTTCCAATTCTTGCCAGAAGATGAACGCATCCTTCACTACGCGGCATGCGATGTGGCGGTTTTCCCAAGCCTCTACGAACCCTTTGGGATAGTTGCACTGGAAGCCATGAGCATGGAGCGTCCAGTCGTTGTAGGCGCAGCGGGCATAAGCGGAATGCGCGAAATAGTCGTGCCATGCGGTGAGGAGCAATGTGGCTTTCACATCAACCCAAACAACCCAGCGGACATCGCTTGGGGCGTTTTAAATGCTTTGGAAAATCCTGAAAAGAAAAAATGGCTTGGCAAAAACGGAAGACGCCGAGTTTTAAATGAATTCACATGGGACAAAATAGCTGAAAGAACCATTGAACTATATGAGCGAATAATAGAACGCTGAAATGTTGCATTGGGCTTTCTGATGGACGCTGGCATCCGAAGAAAAGTTGCAAGAGAGGCTGCTAACCTTTTATACCAAGGAATTGAGAAAGAGTACAAGCAAGCAAAACTGAAGGCAGCTGAGACTTTCAAAGCAAGCATTCTGCCAACAAACCTTGAAGTTGCAATGGAGCTTGACAGGATAGCCGAAGAAAAAGAAGGCGCCACACGACAAGAACGCCTCATCCGAATGCGGCAGGAAGCTCTAAATCTTATGAAAACCTTAAAAAGATATAGCCCGGTGCTTGTGGGTAGCGTTTGGCGAGGCACAATCCACCACAAAAGCGATATAGACATAAACGTCTATCATGACCAGCCTGAAGAAGTTTCAGCTACACTGGAGCAAGCTGGCATTAAGATAGTGGAAAAAGGTTGGATAGCCATGACTAAGGGCGGCAAATGGAAAAGGGCTTACCGCGTACTGGCGAAGTTACCCTCTGGTGAGGAAGCGGAAATAATAGTCAAAAATCAAGCGGAAGCAGAAGCAGAACATGACGCAAAAGAAAGTTGCGAAATATATGGAGACATTATTTCAGGACTTAACATTCATGAATTGGAAAAAGTGCTATCAAAAAACCCAACCAAAAGATTTGTTCCATTCTAGTCGACATTAAACCTTGCTAGACATTTAAATATTAGAATCATCATTTGAGATTATGAAACCTTTGAAGGTAAACCATGTGGAGTTCGACAAAGAAACTTTCAAAAAGCTTTTCCCGAACCTAGCGAGAGAAATAGAATTAGACGAAAACAAAGTTCAAATAAATTCTATCCGCACAAATGTTGAAGTGGGGGAAAAAGCAGTTTCTGAAAAACGGAGAAACCACGCTGACCCCTTTATCCACTATGACCCAGATGTTATTGACTTTTTACGCCGATGTGACACAGAAGAACAAGCCGAGGAGATAATAGCTTACATGGAGAAAAGGGGTGAAATAAGCAGTGAATATGCTTTACAACTTAGAAAACAGCTTAAAGAAAAAGGCGTTCGAAGTTTCGGTCCCAAAAAAGAAGAAAACTACTACCTGAAACATGGTGGATTACTTTAAACTTGCTCCGGGGGAACGCTTTCAGGAGCATAACCAGAATAATACTTCAATCCATGCTTTTGTAGTCTCCGAATGACATGCGGGTACAATATAAGCTCTTCAATTTCAATTTCTTCCACTAGTTTAGGACTTATTTGATTTAGTTTATGCATAAGCGATTGGAGGCTTTCCCTTGTTGAAAAAGAAGCCATAACCGATGGATGGCAGCTTACACCAGCCTCAACAAGCTTCCAGAGGGCTTCAAGTTGCAGTTTGAACCCCTCCGGCTTAGCACCCGTTAGCATTGTAAATTCCTCTTCGCTGCACCCTTTAAGCGAAACCCTCACGTGGACGAAATCGTATTTTGCCAGATTTTTGGCGTAGTCTTCGTCGTGAGCTATAAGTATGCCGTTGGTTTCAAGAATGAAACGATATCTTTCCCTGCCTAAGTTTTCAAGTACAGCCAGCAGATGTTCTTTCCCTATGGTTGGCTCCCCTCCGCTTATTCTAAGTTGGTCTAGTTTGCATTTTCTTGCAAGGGTGATTAGGTTTTCAGCAACTTTTTTTGGTGTGTAAAAGCTTCCAACACTTGCTGGTCGATTGGCGACAACATCCGAAACCCAGCAGAAACGGCACAATAAACCGCATCCAACACAGTCAGCTGTGACTATTCCACCATACCATCTTGCAAGTCTTATACGGTAATATTTTCTCTCCTGCCCCTCTGGGCTATGACGTGTCACCAATTTTTCGACGGTAATATGCCGTTCAACAGGATCGTAGGGCAATGTGAAACCTTTCCTTTTAAGGACTGCTCAAGGGCTCCTGTTTCTCAATGCTTTATTTTATGCTAGGGATACTTTAATTCTTGTCTGCACATGTGTACATTGATGGATATATGCGGTTGAAGGTTGGCGATATCCTCAGCAATCGGGAAATTTCAAGAATTTTCAATGTGTGTACGCGACGGGGGATAAGGTATAGCGGAAGCCTAAAAACTGGGATTAAGCATGTTGTTCTCACAACGGTTATTGTTAAGACTCCAGAGGAGCGTGTTGAAAACCCATACCACGATAGGTTTGAGGGTGAAATTCTCCTGTACACCGGTGAAGGACGCTTTGGGGATCAGCAAATGACAAGGGGAAACCTAGTCCTAAAAATGCAGATAGAAAAACGTTTCCCATTATTTGTTTTCGAGAAAAAGTCTCCAGGAAAATACATGTTTCTCGGACAGTACAATGTCGAATCGGTTCAAACGGAGAAGCAACCCGACGTTAAAGGGAAACTTAGAAGCGTCTTTATTTATAGGCTTAAAAGAGCATCAAATTTCATATCACAAGTGCCCCTCTAGAAGCGTGAAAACCTCGGAAAATGTAAAAGAAAATAAATAGTTCTTCGAATATCTTTGAAAACCAGACTCGAAGGCAAGCGGAGGAAAACCGTTGAAAAGGAAAACTTTGATGTTCACAGTTTGGGTTGTTCTATCTTTAACCTTGGCATTAAACATTTTTCATGTTGAGAGATCCCAGGCGGAAAACAAATACACTGTAGAGTGGGTTAACCACAAAGTGGAGGTTCTTTACAACGGCTATATCCTTATAAACGACACAATTAAGGTGGGTGGTAATCCACCAGACAATTTTTTGATAGGCCTACCGTACTTATACGGTGCTTATATCCTAGAGTGCATGGCTTATTCACATTCTAACGCCATGCAACGATATAATGTTGTAGCTGGTGTTCCGCTAGAAGAACGAGTAGGCTTTTATGGCGTGAGTATAAACCTCAACCCTCCACCGGAAGGAGGTGTTTTCAGCGTCTGTTTTGTACTCTCACAAAATCTCCTTATACAAAATGCAACGAACAAAAATCTTTTCACTTTAGATTTTCCAGCGTTTCCAAGCTTAACGTTAAAAGCAGCTTCCTGCAACGCTTCGCTAGTTTTGCCTTCAAACGCGCAGTATGTTTCTGGCACAGTTTCTGGGTTCAACTATGCGGCTGATGTTGAATTGCAGCCTTTCGTTTATGAAAAGGCCAACGTAACCTTTTCTTTAACCACGGAAGAAATACAACTTTTCACTGTGGAAGAGTTTAAACGGGAAATCTCTGTAGGTGCGATGGGGGAAGTTACAGTTTCAGACAGTTACCTCATTAAGAATCAATCGCCAAAAGAGATATCATCCATAGACGTCGTTCTCATGCCGAATGCCTCTGACGTAACTGTAGAAGACGAATTTGGAAGAAAGGGGGAAAAACCCACACTGACTGATGCAAACTCAAGCCGTTATAAAGTGAAGTTAACATTTGCCGGTCGAGCTTTGTCCTTGAAAACAGGAGAATCTGCAAGGTTTATCGTAAAATACAAACTTTCAGACAACCTTGTTGCAAGGTGTGAAAAAGGTAATGAACTTAAACTGCAAATGTTCCAAAATATCAAATACTACGTTAAAGAAGCATGGATAACGCTTACATTTCCAGAAGGAGCTAAAATAACGGATTTAAGCTGTGAAGGTTCTCCAACCGATACGACTTATGGAACTGTCAAGGAGATTTTTCAAGAAAAAATTATACTGCACAAGCAAGGTTTGCTTTTATTGGATGCGTTTACAGTGATTGCGTCCTACACGTATAACCCTATTTGGCTTTCTTTCAGGCCCACACTTTGGACTTGGGCTTTAGCCACATTCGTATGCGCAATCATAGCTGTTTGGAGGAAGCCTAAAGCACCAGCGGCTGTGGCCGTTATGGTTCCAACAGTGGCTGTGAAGCTAACCCTTGAGACAATAAAGGCTTTTGTCGATTTTTACGAAGAAAAGAGAAAAATCCTTGCTGAAATAAAGTCTCTTGAAAATGCGGTAAGTAAGGGGCGCATTCCAAGACGAAGGTACAAGATTAAAAGGAAGACTTTGGAAACACGTCTTACAACGCTTAATCGAAACTTAAATGAGCTTAAAGTTAAAATTCGATCCGCTGGAGGCCGATACGCAAACTTAATGCATCAGTTGGAAGCAGCAGAAGCCGAAGTCAATGAAGTTGAAGCGGACATCCAAAGCATAGAGGCCCGTCATAGAAGGGGCGAATTATCCATAGAGGCATACCGTAAACTTCTCGCCGACTATCAACGTAGAAAAGAAAAAGCTGAAACAACAATTAATGGAATTCTATTGAGAATACGTGAAGAAATCCGCTAGAGCACCTAAAGATTTTTATCCCACTCGTTAAATCTAGATGAGATCTAGTTTAAGGAGGATGAATATGGTAAAGATAGTAGTTGACAACCACAAGTGCACGGGTTGTGGAACATGCGTTGACACATGCCCGGTGGGCGTCTACGAGATAAAGGACGGAAAATCTGTCCCGGTGAAAGTGGAAGAGTGTCTTGTCTGCAGAGCATGCGAAGCTCAATGCCCTGAAAGCGCCATTCAAGTAATCGAGTAACGTTTTTGCCAAAACCCCTTTTCATCCCCCTCCTAAAGTTTTACCAAAGCTTTCCTTGAAAATCTTCACTAAATACCGTTTTAGAGACAGACTATGTTTTTTAGCCAATTTTTTGAGGGTTTTATCAACTCCTGTGGCGTATTGTATTGCTTTTTTAGGTTTACAGATTATTTGTTTGGGCAGTCCAAGCTTTTCAGCCGTCTTTCTAAGTACAAATTTTCGAAGCATGTCACTTTTGGAAACTATTTTCAAGTTTAATGGTAGGCCCATGGCCAATTCGACAAGCGGGTAGGAGGCAAAGGGCAAACGAAGTTCAATGTTGTGGTAGTTGCAAACTTTGAAGTCCCTTTCGAAATTGTTCTCATACATTTTCAAAATGTCAGATATAATAGCTTTCTCAGCAAAATCTTCGCCGAAGCGTGTGTAAAGAGTCAAATACCGCCTATAACCCCCAAAAAGTTCATCCGCTCCCTGTCCAGCAAACAAAACTCCAAACCCTAGTTCCGCAGCTTTTTCAGCTGCCCAGAAAACGGGTATGCCTATGCTTACTTGAAGCGGATCTGGGATTTCAACACACCACAAGATTTTTGGAAGGTCACGTTCCACCTCTTCAACACTATACAAAAACTTGTTAAATGGAAGATCCAGCAAGCGAGCCACCTCTTCGGCTTGTGAAGTTTCAATTTGGCTTTCAAGGCTTACATGGATTAAGTGCACATCAATTCCAGTTTTCTGAATTAGGAAAGCTGTTAGACTGCTGTCTAGACCTCCAGAAAATGCCACCGCAACTTTATCTAGGCATGCTGTTCTTTCAGCCGTCGACTGTAACAAAAGCCTATGAACTTTATCAACAGCCTCTTCCACCGACATTGATTTAACTGGGTTCGAAGGAGTTTTAACTCGTTTAATTTTAAAACTTTGTTTATCCGTGATCAATACATGTCCCGGTGGAAATGATTTTGCTCTGGTTATGCCTATCTTCCGGAGGGCTTTACATTCTGATGCAACCGCAAAAAAGTCGCTGTTTTCTCCATAGTATAGGGGATACGTTCCCAAGGCATCCCTACCGGCAACCAGTTTCCCGTTTTCAACCATGGCAAAGGCAAAGCATCCGTCAAACTCTTTGATCAATGTTTCAGCCGCTGTTAAGACGTTGCCAGCTTGAAACTTCTGTGCTAAAACTGTTTCAAGGTTCTCCGTAGCGGGAGAGTATACTCTTCCATCAAAAACGAATGCTGATTTTCCAAACTGTAGCAGTTTGGGTTTGTCCGCAGCCACCACCTTTAAGAACACATGTCCTAAGGCTGTTGACGATTTAATCCCTTGAATTGAAAGTTTCTCTAATGAAGAGTTTAAGGTTATGTCATCTTGTGTAGCTATACAAAAGGTGTCTGTACCGGTTCGTCCCAGGACATTAAGCATTGAAACTAACATGTTAACAGCATTTTTCCCCCTTTTATTGAGAATCGCTGCAAGTGCTTTCATTGTCATCCAACCTTTCTGGGCACGTAGCAATTTATAGCGGTTATAGCCATTTAAAGCAGATTGCATTGTTTATATGATATGCTCATAAACTGAAAAAGCATTAATCCCCAACTGTAATACTCTCTAAGAGGGAAAAAATTGCCAATCCTCCCAATCGATACTGGGCGCTACGGCACGCCTGAAATAAGGCGCATTTTCGAAGAAGAAAACCGTATCCAAAAGATGTTAGATGTCGAGGCAGCCTTGGCTTGGGCGCACGCTGAAGTTGGTAACATACCGCGGGAAGACGCTGAACGGATAGTAGCTGCTGCGTCGCTTGAACATGTGAAACTTGCCCGCATAAAAGAGATTGAACGAGAGATCAAACACGATGTGATGGCGCTCGTCAAGGCACTGGCAGAGGCTTGCGGTCCAAGCGGGGCTTACGTACACCTCGGCGCCACAAGCTATGATGTTGTTGATACAGCTACAGCCCTCCAATTGAAAGAAGCCCTGGATATCATAGAGAAGCGGCTGAACGATTTTGAGAAAGTTTTGATGGAAAAAGCCCTATGCTATAAGGAAACGTTGATGATGGGACGAACCCATGGGCAGCATGCCCTACCCATAACTTTGGGCTTCAAGTTTGCTGTTTGGATGAGGGAAGTATCCCGCCACATTCAAAGGCTTAGACAATGCCGTGAACGAGTGCTTGTGGGGAAAATCAGCGGTGCTGTGGGTACACAGGCAGGTTTAGGCGAACACGCCATGAAAATCCAAGAACTTGTCATGCAAAAGCTTGGCTTAAAGCCAGCGGACATTTCAACGCAAATTGTGCAGAGAGATCGCCACGCCGAGCTAGTATGTCTACTGGCCTTGATTGCCGTAAGCCTCGAAAACTTCGCCACAGAAATACGCGAGCTCCAGCGGCCTGAAATAGGTGAGCTGGCTGAACCATTTGAGGCTGAAAAACAAGTGGGAAGCTCCACCATGCCCCATAAGAGGAACCCGGAGACATGTGAGCGCATTTGCGGATTATCACGCATAGTCAGGAGCCTCATAATTCCAGCTCTAGAGAATGTAGTGACATGGCACGAACGCGACTTAACCCAGTCATCCGCGGAGCGCTTTATTATTCCAGAAGCCTGCATCCTCGTGGATTACATGCTCCTTCTAATGACAAATGTGATTGCAAACATTTACGTGAACGAGGAGCGCATGCGCCAGAACATAGAGCTAACCCAAGGAAGAGCCATGTCAGAAGCCGTCATGATAGCCCTAACGAGAAAAGGTTTAAGCCGACAGGAAGCCCACGAACTGCTCAGAAAATTAACAATAAAGAGTGAAGTGGAAAAAGTTCCATTCAAAAAAGTTTTGTTGGAAAACGAGATTGTAAGGGGGAAACTAAGTGAAAAAGAGATCGACGATGCGTTAAATCCGCGGAACTATCTTGGAACAGCCATGCAACAGGTTGAACTTATGGTGGAAAAGACAAGACAAGAGCGCAAAAATAGAGGGCTAAAGGATTAGAAAATTTTAAACCATCATAAGCGTCACTCACACGTAAGACATTCAAAGCTTTAAACAAGACATGCAAGCTATCCCAAGGTTTAAATGGCAAAAGAGATGAACCCATTGAACCGCTGGAAAAATTGTTCTCGCCGCTGTAGGTTTTAATCTCCTCTTTGAATACTCAATGAGGGGATTAAACAACTTAGCTGTTCGCCCACTGCTGCCGGTTTTCCTGTTTATGGTTTACTTTCCATACTTACACTGCTGGAAGACTTGATTACGAGACACCGCCTAAAAGACTATAACGTTGTCATTGCCTGTTTCTTTTTCGGAACCTTTTTCACGCTTTTCGTACCCGCGTCACAGTTTATTGACCCACAAATCTTCGGCATAAACTGGGCAGCCCTCTTGTTCATTAACATTTTCTGGTGGGGTGTCTTGCAGAGTGTGCTAACATTTTATGTTGCGACACGTCTTTTCCCGAGAGACTGGGATCATAAACTTCTCTCAAACGGGCAAGGGCAATTTTGGTCTTGTTACTGCTTTTTGTGGGCTTCCTCTACTGCATAAGCATACAATTAAACATGCCCGGAGCCCCGCAAATCCATCCAGGAGCATACATTGCGATTGCCGTTTTACTAGTTGTAACTGCCTTTATCTTTAAGAAAACGATTCCAAAGCAGGCAACGCTGCAAACCCAAACAAGAGAAAAATTGATCGACCTTGTGGCTGTGGCAACAATGATAATCTTTGCCTTTTGCGCCGTTTTCTTGACGCGAGATCCAACTCAGATAAATGTTCATGAAGTAAATGCGATGGCTGCGCGTGTAGTAACCGCATGGACAATCATAGCCGACTTGATTGTTTTAGGATATAGGTTATACACGCGTCGTCCAATACCAGTCTAACCTTGAAGCTGCAAAAGGAAGCCTTTGGTTCTGTTAAAGCCATTCCTTGTTTTGATTGTAGCTAGAACTGTGAAAATTGTAAACAGTAGCACTGCGGCTAAGCTCAAGCGTTCTGGGATGACTTCTGTTCCGAGTATTTCAAGTTCATGCGCGCTATGGGTGTATGTTATATGGAAAAGGCATTGGACATCATTGCACGTCTTCATGTAGTTGACACCCTCCTCTAGTTGGACACCGTCCATATATAGTGTGAAGTCTCCCCAGAGGAGGTTTAACGGGACAGTTATGTTGCAGAAGCCTTTCGTTCCCGCTGGTCCGGTTATGTTGAAGCTTATCGATTTGGCAGTTGTATCGAATTGGAACTGCGAGATGGAAGAGTTGCTGCGCACTTCCACTTTCGTATCGTCGTAGGCGGTGAACTTTCTCGTTATGGGTTTTGTCGGCGCCATAAGCGGATAGTAGTCAATGTTTTTCGTGTTTATTATGTATGGTGTATCCCATAAACCGGAATTATTAAGTTCAGTTGCGTTTGGGTATTTGTCTTCGTATCCGGTCCAGTAGTTTCCGCCAATAGGATAGGTGTTATTCCAAGAGTTAGCGATGCCGGACCAGTAGTAGGTTACGTGTTTTTTGTTGTCCACGAAGTTATTGTGGAAAAATAAGTTGTTTGTACCATAGCTGTAAAGATAAACTCCTTCGTTGTTATTCATGATGTTGTTCTCGGTAAAGTTGTTAAATGAACCATCCAGCGAGATCCCTTTTTCCAAATTGTCCATAATGTTGTTTCCGACTATGGTGTTCCGTTGACCCACTACGTAAACGCCTTGTTGATAAGCGGTTATGTTGTTTTCCGAAATGATGTTGTGTTCCATGCCAAGGTATATACCGTATTTGCCTGGACCTAATATGTCGTTGTTATGCACCTTATTGTTTGATGAGTATTCTAAGCTGATTCCTCGGTTACCGTTGTTTTTAAGAAAGTTGCTGGATATGTTATTATGATGGCTATCACTTGGCAGGTAAACTCCGACACTAGTCTTCGTGATGTTGTTTTTTGAAACTGTATTGTGTGAAGAACCGTGATCAAGTACTATTCCATGCCCATTCCAGTTGCTTGTTGCCACATTGTTGTTGTATATGCTGTTGTTTGATGAGCGGTAAAGTGCGATGTTACCGTAGTAATATGAGGAATATCCGTTGTCGGTAAGGTTATTTCCATAAATTGTGCAGTTGTTGGAGTAGGCGAGTATGATGCCCTCTAGGTTTTTTTCTATGTTCAGGTTTGCTACTGTTATGTTTTTGCAGTTAATTAGGGCTACAAACCCGGCGTCTAATGGAAGTGCATCATTTTCTTTACTAATCCAATAGTAGATTGGTTTGCCATTAACGGTGTTTGAAGTGTCTACATCATTGTATAAGTGCGGCATCTCAGCCCGATAGCCTTCGAGTCCGAAGTTTATGCGGCTGTTGTTCACCATAACATTGCCTTTCAAAGTGTTAGGCGTATAGTCGCCATGACCAGCTCCCAGTATAATGCCCCAGGTGTTTTCTGCGACATAATTATAAGACACATTACAGCCTCCACCCTGTGAATGGATGGAGATACCTTCCCCGTCGGGGTATTTGTTTCGCGTGATAATGTTTTCGTAAACGTTGTTAAAGTTGCCTCCAATACTGATTCCGCGGTTGTTTCCAGTTACGTTGTTTCTGTAAACGCTGTTGCTGTAGCCGAGCAAGTATATTCCATGATTGCTGTTGGAGGCTACGGTGTTGTTGTATATCAAATTGTGGTGTCCGGCGCTCTCAACCTCTGAGCCTGTTATGCTTATGCCTATGCCGTTGCCTTCAATGGTGTTTCCGTATATTTTGCAGTATGAAGTGTAGTAGATGCTTATGCCGGTGCTTGAAGAGTAAACCCTGCAGCCAAATATGGTTATGTTATTGGAATAGTAGGCGTATATGCCAAATGAGTTTGGTCCAGCGTCCACGTTCAAATTCTCTATTGTTATGTTGCTTTGATACTGAAAGCTTATTCCATCAGCACTTGCCACTTTAAGCGTGAACCCCGCTCCGTTAAGTATTATGTTGCTCCGCTCTATGACTATGGTGTCGTAATTGTTGCCGGTAAAAGTGTAAGTCATATTAAACTCGTCTCGAGTTATGTTCGCGGTTGGTGGGTCAATGGATCCATCGGCTCGAATATAAATGGTTCCAGCCGCTTCCACATTTGGCGTTTTAAGGGCGTAAAATGATGCGGAAACAAGCATAAGCAACATTATAAGCCATACTTTGCCAACATTTTTCATTCTTAATTTCTCCTTCAATTTTGTTGAGAAAAACGCAACTTCCGAATTCGCCCGAACCCTTCAAAAGAAGAGTTAGGCAAACCCCAGCGAAGCGTCTTTCCCAGCATACAAAGTTTCTACAAAACTTTTATGTTTTTCGGATACTTGATCTAGGTTAGTACTCGGTTAGGGCTTTCTGCTTCCACTCTTCTTTTTCAAGCTTCTCCAAAGCTTCTTTTTTGATGAAGCCGCCCACCTGCTCCTTAATTTTCTTTGCCAACTTCGGCCCGATTAGCGGTAGATTCATCAAGTCTTCAATTTGAGCATGTTTCAAGTCCTCTATTGTTTTGTATCCAGCGTTGTATATTATGCGTCCACGCACTCTGCCCACGCCTCCTAGGCGGACTATTGGAAGAAGCTCCTTTTTCACGCCTTTTTCCACTCTTTCCATGAGTTCACTGGCTAGGGGCGGTATTTCCTTGTTGTTGAATAGAACTGCCAGCTCGTGGGTTGCGTAAAGCAGCCACTTGGCGCTTTCGATGGTTCGGTATAGATCGCCGGGCTGCACGCGGTACTTTTCAATTATTTCGTCTTCGCTGACTTCCTCAATCCAGGCCTTCAAAACCATGGCTGTTTTCACTTCGCCCAAGAACTGCTCGTAGGCTATGCGATCCTCCCATTCGTCTGGAACGGGCACCATAAACTCGTCCCAATGCTCTTCTAGGAAAACCGCAACAGTGTCAAGTTCGCTTGTGAATGGTCTGAGAATCGGCCCCATGTCGGGAGTGTGGCAGATCATGTGGAGGAGGCTTAATTCCGTCAGAAGTGGGGGTTTCTGCCGCAGGGCGTCGCGGATTATAACTGCCGAAATGGGGTCTATGTAGAGTTCACTTACGCGTTTGCCGAATCTTGTAGCGTAAATGTTGGCGCCGCTCACATCTATCATTTCCTCATCATAGAGGAACTTGAGGATTTTTGCAATCATTCCTTTAATGGCTGCCACATCATACTGGTAGGCGTAGAAGGTTTTGCCGAAAAACTCGTAAATGCCAGCCTCTGTGTGAGCGTAATCAGCAGCGATGGTAGCCAGCACGTGGCTGCGCAGAACACGCTCCACAGCAAGCTTAGACCATATGCGTTCGGGCTTGGCAAGCACGTAGCTTTCCATTAAGTAGTCGGCTTCGTCGGCTGTTCTAGCCACTATAACGGCTTCGCCTATCTTGTCATATTTTGGTCTGCCAGCCCGCCCGCACATCTGCTTATACTCTAAAACGCTAATGGGATAGTAGCCGTACCCCGGCTCATAACGCCTATAATCGTAGATGATGACTGTTCTGGCTGGAAGGTTCACGCCGAAAGCTAGGGTGGGTGTGGCGGTTAAAACCTTAATCTTGCCCTCACGAAACGCGTCTTCAATGATTTTTCTGTGCTCACCCCCTAAACCAGCATGGTGAAAGGCGACGCCTCGCTTAACCAGCTCAGCCAATAGCTCGCTTATCCTTGTTTTTTCGCCGGCGCCCAAAATTCGCTCAGCTTCGCGTTCTAAAGCCCTTTTAGCCGGCTTCGAAAGCACCTCTTCTATCTTTTTGGCTGTCTTCTTCGCCAAAGCCACGGCGCTTTTCCGAGTAGCCGCAAAAATTAAGGCTTGTCCGCCAGTTTTCACCGTGTGCAGAGCCAAGTTGATGGCTGGATTTTTGACCTCCTTCTCTATTTTTCTGGCGTCGCCTTCTTTGAACTGAATTTCATTGTGAAGCAGGACGCCCTCCTTTAGCGTTATGGGACGCCATTCAGTGGTTATGCAGCCAGCCCTAATCCAGCCTGCAACCTCCTCCACGTTGTTTATGGTGGCGCTCAGAGCCAATATCTGGATGTCTGGATTTGTCTGCATAAGCCTCGCCAAAACCACCTCCAAGGTTGGACCGCGGTCCACCTCGTTGAGCAGGTGCACTTCATCCGCTACTACGAGGCTGACGTCGTCAAGCCATTTGGCTTTATGCCTCAAAAGCGAGTCCACTTTCTCATTGGTGGCGACAATAATATCGTAATGCTCAAGCCACGGGTCAGAACCATCATAATCACCCGTAGAAATTCCCACGCTTACCCGTTTACCATCTGGCTTAATTATGACTGAATATTTCCTAAATTCCTCATACTTCTCGCTGGCTAAAGCCCTTAAAGGCGACAGGTAGAGGACTTTACCATTCTTTTCCAAGACATGTTTAAGCGCGCAAAGTTCCGCAACCAAAGTCTTGCCAGAAGCTGTTGGACTAGCCAAGACAAGGTTATGCCCATCCAAAGCCCCAGCCTTAATAGCTTCTTCTTGGGGCGGATATAGCTCGACAATCCCGCCTTTAATAAGAATCTCCTTGACAGACTCGGGAATCGGTAGATCAACAATTTTCACTTGGACGCCCTTTTATGTTCCTACTGCATAATAAAGAGTGCCATCAATTTAAAACATTACGTAGGTTTAAAATCATGAAGTGCGAAGCGATTATTAAGGAGAAGCCAAACCAAATGTTGGGATGTAAACGGTTGGAATGCTAATGATCAACCTGCTCCTATTCTTAGCTGGGTTGCTGGTGGCCACCATTTGCAGTTTAGTTGGTCTCGGTGGGGGATTCTCATAGTCCCCATACTTGTTTTGGGTTTCGGCCTCAAAACACAGCACGCTATCGGAGTCAGTTTATTAATGATGACGTTTACAACAATTTCTGCAGCAATAGCATATGCTAGGCAAAGGAAAATTAATTATAAAGTGGGAGTTTTGCTTGACGTATTTGACGTCCCTGGCGCTGTTCTAGGAGCTTTCATCACAACGCTCTTATCTTCCAACATCCTTGCAAGCTTATTTGGCTGTTTGCTTATGATAATTTCAATTCGCATTCTCAAAACGAAGAATGAGAAAGGTGGCGAAATCGAATGTGGAGACTTTATTTTATCTAGGCGGACAATTTGTCTCTGTCTTTTAGCAAGCTTCGTCAGCGGCTTCGTTGCTGGGCTGTTCGGCGCTGGCGGCGGCACAGTGGATATGATAGTAATGGTTTTAGTTCTGGGCATGTCGCCATACATAGCTGCGGGTACAAGCGAGTTTGGGATGGCCCTCACGAACACGGCTGCTCTTATACCTCACATTTTTCTTGGAAACGTTGCCCTACAGTGGGCTGCACCAGTAACTATTGGGGCCGTCATAGGCGCTCAGCTTGGACCAGCCATTTCAAGGCGGATAAAAGTTACAACTTTAAGGAGGATCCTTGGCTTAGTCCTTTTTGTCGTTGGGATAAGAATGCTGGCAACATTGTATATTGGAGTTTAAACTTGATTGATGGGCTATCTTGTAGACTGTGAAAAACTAAGGGAAGAGTCGCTATTTTGCTTCGTAAACGCCAAAAATATATGGAGAGGAGGGAAGCTAGGTATTGTTTTATAGCAACTGCAAATTATTGACCTTTTGGATGCAGTTTCACATTTTCAAATAGCTTTTTCTATAAGCTTAAACCTATTATGAAGTGACAAGTATAAGCGGATCTGAAGGTTATGATGGAAAACGTTCGTGAACTTCTTAAAGCCCATGAAGGGCTAAAACATGAAGTTTACTTAGACATTGAGAACTCAAGCTTTGTTCATCCAGAAGTCGTTGAGGTTATGCTTCCATATTTTAATAAACGTGCTATTGGCAACCCAACGCTTACCCACAAGCCGGGATGGGAAGCCTACGAGGCAATAATGGAATCTGCCCAAAAAATTGCTAGCTATTTAGGATGTAGAAGCATTGAAGAAGTCAATTTCACACCAGGTGAAACTGAAGCTAACAACCTCGCTTTGCTTGGCGCAGCTTCTCAGATGCGGATGAAGGGTGCGAAAATCGTGATCTCCGAGATTGAGCCATTAAGTGTGATACACGTGGCCGAAATGATGGCCCAACAAGGATTCTTAGTAGTAAAAATTCCAGTAAACAGCGAAGGCTTCGTAAACCTTGAAAAACTTAAGGAGGCGGTTAACGGCGAAACAGTTCTCGCAAGCTTCTCGGCAGTAAACCATGAAATTGGAACAATACAGCCCATAAAAGAGATAGTTGAAATCATAAAGGACAAAAACCCAAACGCTCTTGTCCACGTAGATGCATCAGATGCTTATGGCAAAATTCCTTTTAACGTGCAAAAGCTGAATGTGGACATGGCAACAATAAGCAGCTACAAGATACTGGGGCCACGCGGGATTGGCGCTCTATACGTAAAGGAAGGCGTAAATATCCAAAGAATATTGGAGGGGCAAATAGGCACTCAGAAACTTTGGCCCGGCGTTGAAAACACGCCGCTGATTGTTGGTTTTGCAAAGGCGTCTGAGTTAGCCTTCAAGAACTTTGAGGATAATGTTAGCTACATGCGGAAACTCCGCGACAAACTCATTGAAGGCGTAATGGGTAAAATACCGGACGTGCGACTTAACGGTCCAAGAGGTGAGAAAAGGGCACCTGACAACGTTAACATAAGTTTTCTACGCTGTGAAGGCGAAGCTCTAACCATTGAGTTAAGCCTAAACGGTGTATATGTTTCAAGTGGAAGCGCCTGCACAAGACGTTTGCTCCAGCCGAGTCACGTGCTGGTTGCCATAGGCAGAAAATTCGAAGAGGCCCACGGGAGCATCCTCATGAAAGTTACACGAGTCCATACAGAGGCGGATATAGATTACGTGTTGAAGGTTTTGCCCAGAGCCGTTGAAAGGCTTAGGGGAATAACAGGTTCAACGGTGGTGGAGTAGCCTTGTCACGTGTACCTTTACCCTACAGCCAAAAAATCTTGGAACTCTTCAGGAACCCAAAGAATTTAGGGAAAATGGAGGACGCTACGGTTTCAGCGGTGGCTGGAAACCCACAATGTGGAGACATGATAACCTTCTATTTGAAGATTAACGAGCAAGATACCATTGAAAAGGCAACCTTTGAAAGTTACGGATGCGCCGCCAACATTGCCACATCAAGCATTGTAACTGAGAAAATTAAGGGAATGAAACTTGAAGACGCCTGGAAAATCTCGTGGAAAAGTATAGCTGAAGAGGTGGGTGGGCTGCCAGCTGTTAAATTTCACTGCGGGATATTGGCTGTCGGAGCTTTGAGACGCGCCATCCGCGCCTATTACAAAATGAGACAGCAAACTCCAGAATGGTTGCCGGGAGAGTTAACTTTCGAAGAAAAACAGGCATTAGAGGAGGAGGAGCTGGCAAAAATCCTCTCGAAAAAAATGAAGATGGCTGAAGAAGGCGCTTAAAATGTTTGACCCCTACAAGGTTAGGGAAGACTTTCCCATATTGAAACGAAAAATAAACAATTATCCACTCATATACTTTGACAACGCGGCGACATCTCAAAAGCCAAAGCAAGTTATCGAAGCCATGAAAGAGTTTTACGAAAAACAAAACGCCAACGTCCACCGTGCTGTGCACACATTATCGCTGGAAGCCACAGAACTCTATGAGGAAGCCCACGAAGAAGTTGCCGAATTCATAGGCGCCAAAGACATGGAAGAAATAATCTTTGTCAGAGGCACAACGGAGGCTATAAACCTTGTCGCCTATTCGTGGGGGCTTCGCAACCTCAAACGGGAAGATGAAGTCCTTGTAACCCTCATGGAACACCACAGCAACATGGTTCCATGGGAGATCCTTTCAAAAATAAGAGGCTTCAAGCTCAAGTATGCAGACGTCAACCCAGACGGCACACTAAAGTATGAATCCCTAAAGGAAATGTTAACGCCTAAGGTAAAGCTTGTCTGCATAACCCATGTTTCAAACGTGACGGGCGTCATAAACGACGTGCAAACTATAGCAAAACTAGCCCACGAAAATGGTGCTCTAGTGCTTGTGGATGGTGCTCAATCAGTGCCTCATATACCCGTAAACGTTCGGGAGTTAGACTGCGACTTCTTAGCTTTTTCTGGGCATAAGATGCTTGGGCCGACAGGAATAGGCGTATTGTACGGCAAACGGGAAATTCTTGAAAAAATGGAGCCTTTTCACGGCGGCGGCGAAATGATTAGGGAAGTTTCCTTCAATCCCGAAACTCAGCGATGCAAAATTTCATGGAACGAACTACCGTGGAAGTTTGAAGCTGGAACCCCAGATGTCTGCGGGGCTGTTGGTTTAACGGCTGCAATAAAATATTTGAGGACTCTTGGAATGGAAAATGTAAAAGCCTACGAGTGCGACTTAACCGAATACGCCATGAAACGCTTAGGAGAATGCTCAAAAGTCATGGTTTACGGCCCAAAGGATAGGGCGCTGAAATGTGGAATAATACCATTCAACGTTGAGGGATTCAACTCCCACGACGTGGCTCTACTCCTTGACAGCTATGGCATAATGGTGAGGAGCGGTTTCCACTGTGCTCAACCGCTTCACCAAAGACTTAACATTTCATCATCTACAAGAGCCAGTTTCTATATTTACAACACGCTGGAAGAAATAGATCGATTCATTGAAGCTCTAAAGGAGATTGAAAAAGCTCTATGACTACAAGCACAGGTCTGGGAGAATACATAGCTAGGATTGAGGAGGCTTGTGGCGAGGAAAAAGACGTTATAGTTCACTTCAAATATGAGAAAAAAAACGAGGCAATAGCAAAAATGCTTAAAAAAGCAAAAGTAGAGAGGACCGCTGCTGGAATAATCTTCGACCTAACATATAAGGACTTTTCCATACGCCTCTACAACACTGGAAAAGCGATCTTCAGAAAAGTGAGAGAAAAAAGCCAAGTACAAGAAGCTCTAGTTGAGCTTTTGTTGTAGGTTTGTAGACAACAAAACAACCATAAAGAAAAGCTTTCAAGAAAGGGCTCAGAACTCAATGCCGCCAAGTTACCTTATATTTGCTTCACGACGGAGAAGTCAGCTACAAACTTGAACTTTTCCTCGTTCTCTAAAGTTTTCTTTGGTTTGATGGCTATTTTCTCCGGGACGCCGTTTTGAATGTAGGTTACGTAAACAACGTTTTTGCCAAATCCGTAACGTTCCAGCTCTGTTAAAGAGTTTTTAGCCTTCTCCAACTTGTTAATTTTGTTTTTTAACTCTTCAACAGCCTCAAAGATTATTTCTATTTCGCCAAACTCATCTGCGCAGAGCATTAAATCCTTGAATTCAACCCATTCCGATGAGTATGAAGGTTTTTCCTCTTTTTTCCCACTTCTGCTACTTCCGGATTTCAAAATTTTCTGCAGCTCTGAGACTTTTTTAGCCCATTCAGGATTCTTTGATGATTCTGGATTTCTTAACAATGTGCCTAGCCATTGGCTGTAGTCCTCCAACAACGCTTTATACTGGCTTATTTCAGCTTCAACAGTTTCCCTGATTTCTCTGATCGAAGAGAACGTTCGAATCTCTGTAGCAAGGCTGTTCAATCTTAGCGGTACCCCCTTTGTAAATTAACCAGAACTAGTTTTCGGCATTTAATGTGCTCTTAACAACGTCCACAGACTCCCTATCAGCTTCCTCAGTAACTTGGTTTCCAACTATCGCTTTTACAACGTTCTTTAATTCCTTCTTTATCTTTACAAAAAAGTTGATGCGAGCGCTTATCCTTTTCCTGTGTAACATTAAAACCTCAGCTAGCTCAGGCATTATCACCAATAAAATTGCTAAAACTATCTCCGGAGGGTATTCCGCCAAAAAAGCAGAACGCGTCTCACCCTTATCGTAAACTAGTATTAGACAGCATTCTTCATTTAAAATCACCTTCTTTACCTTACCCTTTACCGGAATTTCCCGCGGTGGAATATAAAACGAAACTCTCAATTTCTTCAAAACTTGCTTGAGAGAGTCGCATAACTCTTTTATTAACTTGTTTTCCTCCGTTAAAAACTCGCTGAGTTGTAATGTTTCCTCATTTATATTCTTTAAAAGCTCCTGAAGTTTTTGTTCAAACCCCGCTCTATTATTTTCAAACTCCTCGGGACTTGAAGTTTCATCTCCGCCAGAAACTCCCGATGAATGGAGAAAGTAAACAGTCTCTGCAGTCTCTTCCTGAACATTTTTTCCACTCGCCCAAAATTCAGCATTTTCATCTCTCTTTATATCTTTATTTTCCACATCAGACACCAACTTACAAAGCTAGCCTAGTCACATATTGAAAAGCATCTTAATGAGATAATAGAGTTAGTATGTGGCACATTGATACGCACTGAAACGCCTGCCACAAAAAAGGCGTGGGGGCCTTATAAAAACAAATACACCAAAGAGATATAACGCTGCGCCTGGACCTTGCCTTAAAAGGCTAGGGGCAGTCCAAAACCAGCTTGCCCCTCCGTCAAAATGTAGTCCTGCGATAAACCATGCGAAAACAAAATCCACAAAAGATTCTGCAACAACAGCTATCCGAGAAGGAAGTCGAACAACGTTAGAATCAAGCGTCAACAGTATGTAGACGGAAAAATTGGCTGACAGAACGAAAAGCGTCAAACCTGCATGAATGCCGAGGTTCTCCATGAAGAACCTAGCATAAATGTTAGCTTCCTCCCAAGGCGTGTGACAAAAAACCAGCGTTGAAAAGTAGTCGAATAAGATAAAGGAAAAAATCAGAATGATTCGCCTCAGCCAGTGATTTTTCTCAGGAATAAGAAAAGTTCTCAGCCTCAAAGATAAACCCAAACTCTTGATACGCAACCTCCTTTCCCCTCTTCTGGGCATTTTATTTTCAAGAGTAGTTGGCTTTAAGTTTTAGCAACATGTATTTCTAATTCATATTTTGAATTCAGAAGTATAAAATATAGTGACAACTGAATCGAGTTTCGGCTTCGAATCAGAACAATGTAGGGATTTAAATGGAGTTATCTATCGAAAAGCCTGAAAGCATAGTGAAACTTTACGATGAAAACAGCGGGTTATGGCGTTTTGTAAAAGCAGACAAGGGGCTGGTAAAATCTATAGAAGTGATAGAGAAAGCCCTTCGTGGGTTAGGATTATCAAAAAACGAAGTTAAAGTTTACATTTACCTGGCAAGAACTGGTGAGCATAAGGCAAGCGATATTTCTGAGGCGTTATCTCTGCATAGAACAGAAACTTACCGAATATTACGGGATCTAGAGAAAAAGGGGTTAGTTTCTTCAGTTTTTGAAAAACCTTTAAAATTCATTGCGACACCTTTCGAAAAAGCGTTAGACATACTCATAGAAACTAAAAGGATGAAACTTAGCCTCCTTGAAAAAAAGAGGCAAAGCCTTATTGATATTTGGCTTTCACTACCAAGACCAGAGATAGAAGCTGACAGGAAAGAAGTCTTCCAAATATTGGAAGGTGAAGAGCAAATAAGCTTGAAGGCAGATGAAATCCTCGACAAGGCTATAAAGGAAATCCTTGCATTCATTTCAGAAAACGACATTGCAAACTTCTACCATTCAGGATTCTTGGACAGGTTGGAAAAGACATCCAAAAAAGGCGCAAACGTGCAACTTCTCACAAATTACTCGCCAAAAACATGCTTCTTTCTGGAAAGAACCAAGTTAAAGAAAGCGAAATACTCAAGGCTAAACGCTGAAGAAATACCAACCTTCATAATAGCGGACAACGAACAGTTACTACTGTTAATCCGAAAAGGAAACGGCAAAAAAAGAACAGCAGCCCTATGGACAAACTACGACGCGTTCATAAAAACCCTAAAAGCCCTTTTCAGTGAACTATGGAGTAACAACGAGTAACCCCTACTATTCGAACTTTGTCTTTACTTCCAGCCAAGCTGACTTGACAAGAACTCTTGCATTTTCATCTATAACCATGAGCAAAGCGAAATAAAAAATGCCAGCCAACACGGTTATGCCAAGAGCTTGATACACCCTTGTTAAAGATAACCTTAAGCATAGCCAATGGAGAAGGCAACCCATAACTACCGAAGCTAAAACATACTTTGCAATGCTCTTCCAAGGAATAACCATCTTAATCATTCTACGAACCATAATGTACAGTATAAGAAACATGGTAAACCGTGCTACAGAATTTATCAAAGCCACCGCAAAAGCCGACGTTACAGGCTGGTTTAAAGTGAAATTAGTCAACACAAAATACGTTGAGGGTATAGTTATGGCCGAGTGAAAATACGGTAATGAGAAAGCTATAAACATGCGGCTTTTTAAAAGTTCTTTAAAGGATATTTTTGCTCCTTCATCAACTCTCTCAAACCCGTAAAGAACAAAGCCGTAAAGTGTAGATACTGTTGCAACTAAAGCATCTATAGCCAAGACGACTAAAACATGCCACGCGCTGGCGTACTCACGTTCAAGGATTGAAAGATATAGTCCGGGCGCGGCAAGAGCACCAATAGTCATGGGAATTGCAAACATCAAAACCGTTTTAAAAGAGGTTGTAACGTCTTCACTTTTACCTTCAGCCAAAAGTTTTGGGTATAAAGCAAACGCCAAAGCGGTTGAATATGTTACAATGTTTGCTATCAAGGAGGCGGCGCCGTAATAGCCTCGAGCCCCCTCTCCGCCGTAGGCGAATAGTAGGATGAAAACGAAGGCGGCTATTTGATTTCCTAAGACATTATAGAGATTTGCAATTGATCCTTTTACCCACTCCTTCACATATGCCCATTCAATTTTCTGTTTAAAGTCTTCAGCCAAAAGTTTTAGGTAATAAATTAGCTGAGCAGCTATAGCCGTTATTATGCTAATTATAGCACCTTCTAAAGGCTTTTGTAATCTCATGATGAGGATATATCCCAAAGATACTTTGATTATTTCAGCGATAACCGCTCCGTACCCCAAGACTTGTGGCTTCCTAGCTCTAAGACACGCCTCGATCACATTTAACATATAAAATTCTACCACTTGAAGAGCGGCAAGCAGATAAAGGCTGGTATACTGGTGAACACCTATGGCTGAAGTTATCAGCGGGACAGAAACCAAATAAATAATGGTCGCCACTAACGAGATAGTCAAATTTGCTAGAACACCTGTTTTCACAGCCCCCTCCTCAGATCTCGCCACAAAACGTACAACCCAAAATGGTATAACCCCGGCAAGAACCAGAAAATAGCCTAGCACATCATTTATGTTGAACCATATGCCATATTCCACTGTAGAGGTGTAACGAGCTATCATATACTGGAAAATAAAACCAGTGGCCACGCTGAACATTTTTGCTGAAAAAATTACGAAACCTGAATACTGAAGCCTTATTGGGTTTTCTCTCAAACACCAGCACCAAACGATGCGAGTCCGATTTTAGAGTCTAAAAACAATTACTTTTTTAAAACACTTGCTGTCCATAATTGTACCGCGGAAGACCCCCTAAAAGAGGAGCAATGAATTGCCAACCAAAAACGTATTAATTCTTGCTGGTGGTGGAGGACATACCGCCTACGGCTACGCCTTAGCCCAGAGGCTCTGTGGAAAAGTGAACTTATACTTTCTCGTCCCTAAAGGAGACAAATTAAGCTATGAAAGACTCGAAAAGTTCGGCTCCGTTGATTTCCTTTTAAAACCTAGGGAACCAAAAACGCCAACAAAAGAGTTTTTGCCGAAACTTGCCAAGGCCTTCGCTGAAGCCTTCAAAAAAGTTCCAAGTAAATTCGACGTCGTCGTAAGCACGGGCAGCAACTTTTGCATACCACCTTGCCTATTCGCGTGGATGAAAAATATACCCGTGGTTAACATAGAAAGCTCAGTGCGCTTTACAAAAGCCTCCAAAAGCGCCCTCCTCCTGCAACCTCTCTCAACTGTAACGGTGCTTCAATGGGAGGAACAGAAAAAACTGCTAAAAAAAGGAATAGTTTTTGGTCCACTGATTCCAAAACCCGAGATTCAACCATGGAACGGAGGATACATCCTTGTAACGGGAGGCACTCATGGACATAAACAACTTTTTGACGTGATCTCAAAAAGCAAGCTGAAAAATGTAGTGCTACAAACAGGTAGGGTTGATCCGGAACCATACAGAAAACGCCATCCAGAATGGAAAATCTTGGAACATACGGCGAAATTCTATGAACTTATTGCAGGTGCAGAGACTGTGGTCACGCATTTCGGCGCAACAATTTTAGAAGCACTCATCTACAGAAAACCAATAGTCGTTGTTCCGAATCTCGAATGGACAAGAACCGCTGGAGTTGAAGATGCAAAACACTACGTGAATAAAGTGAACGCTGTGCTAGTTTCAGAAATCACTTTAGAAAGCATATTAAACGCCATAGAAAGGGCAAAAGAAACCAAGCCACCAACCTTGCCAGACGGAGCAGACAACCTTGCAAACTTTATTCTAAACCTTTGAAGAAATAAAAATGATCATATTTGACAGTGCAAAACATTGTAACATTAGATTTTTGGGCGTCTAGACAATGTATTGTTGACTATTTCTACAACTTTTTGGGCAAGCCTCCGCCTGTCAAAGTTCATTGCAAGCTCTCTGGCTTTTGACATATACTTCTCATGCTCAGCAACCAGCTTAACTAGTTCCCTTGAAAGAATTTGAGGGTTAGGCTCAGCTACATATGCGCCTATGGTGTTTCTTTTAATAAATTCTTCTAACGCTGAATTTTTAGGGCCATACCCCACTATTGGAAGGCCAGCTGCCAAATAGTCATAGGTTTTAACTGGAATAGCGTATAAATATCCAACATTGCTGATGAAGGGGCGGCCCACAACTCCTACTTTTGCCATGCAGAGGTAGGAAGAGAGGTCTTCGTATGGAACCCAACCTGCAAAGGAGACATTATCAGTGATTTGGAGATTTTGCACCTCTCTTTGCATTGCGGCCAAATGCTTGCCACCACCGATGACAACGAGGCGGAGTTTACTGTTTTTCAGTGCGGAAAATAGAAATTCTATGTTATGATAAGGGTGATTTAAATCCGCCAAGTACACAAGGTCTTCTTTTCGTTTGGCTGTGTTATCACACTTGATTGTGCCAACGTCCGTGCCGTTGCTGATTACGGTGACCTTATCGCTGTTGCCGAGAACGTTCTCATAGTATCGTTTCATTGGTTCTGTTACGACGAGAATTTTCGACGCGTATTTTAGCGCCTTGTAGTATTCTGCAACTATTCTTTTTACCACGCCTAGGCTATGCATTAGGGAGTGAGCCGTTTTTGCGTATTCCTCCCATATATCTCTCACGTCGACTATCAGCGGCAGTCCCTGTTTTTTGGCGATTTTATAGCTTAATATAGCGTTCAACAAGGTTGGCGAAGTTGTTATTATCAAATTCGCCGTCTTCGCAGCTTCAATCAAGTTTTTAGGCGGAGACCTGAAAAAATAACTTAGATATTTTTTGAAGCCGCTCAAGCCAATCTCAAAGTTAACGACTTCGTAGCCGTTAGCCTCGAGAGCTTGTCTGAAGTACTTGATCCTTACATTGCTTGCGGATGTTTTCTCGCCTTTCGTGGACACAAACAGCACTGTTTTTCTCGCCATTCTCGTCCCTGTAAGTGTTAGTGTAAAGTCTCAGCGAAAAACCTTAATAAAATATTCCCAATTTTGTGAAGGGCTTGATGGTTTATTTTAGCCTATACCATAAGATTTAATGGTTTCCAGTATTCTTTGAGAAGCCTTTCCGTCTCCAAAAGGGTTAGGCAGCTTTTGAATTTTTTCACGGGTTTCCCTTTTCGCTATTAGCTTTGTCGCCGTGTGCACTATTTTTTGCGTGTCTGCGCCCATTAAGTAGTTGGCTCCCAGTTCCACCGTTTCCGGCCATTCTGTTGTTTCTCGTAATGTTATGCACGGTGTTTTTAGCCAGAAGGCCTCTTTCTGCATTCCACCGGAATCCGTCAAGACTAGCGCTGCGTTTTTTATCAGCTTTATTGTTTCATGATATCCTATGGGCTTGATAATTTTGATGTGGCTTTGCCCTTGAATATTATTGTAGAGCTTCAATTTTCTGAGTTGTTTTTGGGTTCTCGGGTGGACTGGAAAAACTATAGTTAATTGGTTAAGCTGGATTATGGCTTTCATTATGTTCTCTAACTTTTGAGGATTGTCCACGTTTTCCGGTCTGTGCGTTGTTAATAAAGCATAGGCGTTAGGCTCTAGGTTTAACTGCTCTAAAATTGGGTTTTTCTCCGCTTTTGGAAGTTGCTGAACCAATACATCATACATTGTGTCGCCTGCTTGGTGAATTTTCGCCTTTTCTATACCCTCATTGATGAGGTTTTTTGTGCAGTTTTCTGTTGGAGTGAACAGAATCGTGGAGCAATGGTCTGTTAGGCGTCTGTTTACTTCTTCTGGCATGCGCATGTCGTAGCTTCTTGCGCCTGCTTCGATGTGGGCTATTGGAATATGAAGTTTTACAGCTGTTAGTGCTCCAGCAAGTGTTGAATTTGTGTCGCCTGGAACTATAACCATGTCTGGTTTCTGTTTTTGCAAAACTTTTTCTAGGCGGAGCATCACTTTCGCTGTTTGCTGCGCATGTGTTCCACTTCCAACGTTCAAGTTCACTATCGGGTCTGGCAGTTTCAGTTCTTCGAAAAAGATTTTCGTCATCTCATAGTCATAATGCTGACCCGTGTGAATTATGTCTAAGCGGATTTGTTTATCGTTGCTTGCTAAATGGATTAAAGGCGCGGACTTAACGATTTGGGGGCGAGCGCCAAGAACCAAGGTTACGTTCAAACGCTTTTCCACCAGCATTAGCTTGAATTCTTAGTTTTGGATAACAGTTATTTAACTAATATGTTTCACCTTTGTTTCTGGTTGGCAAAAGCCATGCACAAACACAGCGGAAAGAAAATCAGGATTTTATTTGTCTACTACCAGTTATCCAGTTTTGTGCGCAATGATCTGGAGTTTCTCAGGAAATACTTTGACGTAAAAGAGTTAGAGATACCAACTTTTAGAAATTCATTGAATGTACTTAAAATGTTTTTATGGACTACCCGCGTCGATTTGGTTTACACATGGTTCGCCGGCACAAACGCCCTTTTCGCAGTGTTATTTTCAAAACTTTTAAGGAAAAAATCAATGGTGGTTGTAGGCGGCTACGAGGTGGCTTATGTTCCAGAAATTGGTTATGGATCTTTGCTTTCGCCGTTTGAACGTGTTAAAGTGAAGTTTGTTTTGAGACATGCCAGCATGGTTTTACCCGTTTCTGAGTCAACGGCCAGAGAAATGTTGAGGATTGCCAAACCGGAAAAATTTGAGGTTGTGTATAACGGTGTTGACGTTGACAGATTTAAGCCTCTTGGCAAAAAAGAAGACTTAGTCATAACAGTCGCGAAAGTTACTGAATTAACTATAAAGAAGAAGGGCTTAGAGTGTTTCGTAAAAACAGCGGCACTTCTTCCTGAAATTAGATTTGTCTTGATCGGAAAATACGATGACTCAATTAAACGTCTGAAGGAAATTGCCGGTCCCAACGTGGTTTTTACAGGTTATGCTTCAAGCGAAACACTATTAGAGTATTACAGAAAAGCGAAGGTCTATTGCCAACTGTCAGCTCAAGAAAGCTTTAGTGTGGCTTTGGCTGAAGCTATGGCGTGCGGGTGTGTCCCAGTTGTTACAAAGCGGTATGCTCTTCCAGAGGTCGTTGGAGACACGGGCTTTTATGTGCCCTATAATGACCCCGAAGCGACAGCAGAAGCTATCAAAAAAGCATTAAAATCAGAAGATAAAGGCGGAAAAGCGCGAGAAAGAATACAGAGAAAGTTCTCAATAAAAACTAGAGAGTGTAGACTTGTTAATGAAATTGTTAAAATTATAGATAAAAACTATAAATTATAAGATAACAAGATAACTAAATGGTCCACAAGAATCGCTTGTAAAATGCCAAAGCAAAATTGTTAAGTGTTGTAAAATATTTTTAACAGTCCCTTGCTTTTTTAGGGTACATTTTAGGAATTATGCATCCTTGCGCCCCTGAAGCGTTTGGATGTTTCTCAAAAATCTCTAATATCTTCTCTACTATATAATCTGGATAAAGTAAAACATCACTATCCAAAAGGAGTAATTATTTCGCCTTTAACCATACTTACTCCAATGTTGCGTGCAATTGTAAGTGAAGGTCTCTTATAATCTTAACAAAATATCAAACTGCAGACGACTAAGTGGTTCACACATGGCTTTTAGGCGGATGGTCTTTATCTTTAGTGAATTCAGATTTTCGTCAAATCTCTTAAAATATTTATATTTGGAAGACTTGCTATTCACCTATCCAATTGAGAAAAAATATCCAAACACTCTTTATATAACCCCTTATGCAAAGTGCATACATAAAGTAAGCGTGGAAGGACGAATAGAAGCTTCATTTTTAGAGCGTCCTTATTTTACGTATATGTAGAAAATATGCGTTAATGAAGCTTTTCGGTGTAAAAGGTCTATTAATCTTTAGTTGGCAAACTTTAGGCCTATTAATGCATGGCATACTGCGAAAAATCTGGAGATTCCGTTAGATTTTAAAGTCTTGATCAAAAAAAGTTCGTAGAAATATTTCCAAGGTTATTAGAAAGGCGATTTTTTCTCCGTTGTTTCTTCGTCCTTTAAGATGTTCGTCTACGATTTTGACTACATAGTCTCTATTTAAGTAGCCAAATTTATATATCAGAGCGTTTTTATCCATCAAAGTTTCTTTGAGCAAAATTATCCATCTAGAATGACGGCGCAAAATTTCATTGAACTCAAAATAAGAGTGTTTATATCTAATTGCGTCTCTTGATAATTTTTTTAGTGCACCGATGACCAAAATTGCTGGATGCCAAAATCGTGAGGGCACAATTGGAGGTAACAGCGTCTTTTGGTAAGGCACCTTAGCCAATTCAAAGTTTAAGGCAAAAAGAAACTTTCTGTAAATACGATAATTGAAGCGTAGTTCGGGTGGTATGCGACGTATTATCTCGATAACTTCATTGTCTATTGTTGGAAGCATCTCTTCAACAAACTCCCTACATAAAATAGAACCCATTAAAGTATAACGTCGCTGACGCGTTGTTATAATAAAGTAGTCTGCCCTATCTGGGAAAGTATTCCCCTTAGTCTCACGGGCTGTTTTGGCAAATTCTTCTCGGACTTGGGCTATGTATTTATGAAGTCTCACGTTTAAGAGTCTTTTTAATTCAGAAGGCTGAAACAGTGTATACTTTTTCTCTAAGGATTGCATAAATTCATTAAAACCTTTAACTTTAAAGAATTCTTTAGACAGAAAACTTCCACCTAACAATACATCAAATATGAAACCTTGTAGGTAATATTTAAGCCCGTTTTCCATCATTTTCTTAGCAACGTATGGGATGTAGCTAACGTTCACTGTTGCTTGTCCATCAGTTAGAGATACAACATCAAAAGAATAATCAACCATCTCGTTGGGATCATAGTTAATTATTAGACGCCTAACTCCCAACCTTTTAGTAACTTCTATGGCTATAGCAATGTCATTGCAACCCTTAATACCAAAAGTCACGGCTGTCACATTGCTTTTCTCTTTAATCACACCAAGCACGCACCGAGAATCTAAACCACCACTAAGCTGTACTGAAACTCCATCTAAGTCTTTAACTCTAAGGTTCACAGCCTTTTTGAAGGCTTTAACAAGAGCTTGTACCAATTCATCTTCATTTACAGATCGAGCGGAATAGACGAGATCCCAATACTTGTCTAAAGTGTAACCCTTTTCCGTAAATGTTAACACGGATGCTGAAGGCATGAGTTTTATTCCTTCAAACCATGTTTCATCGCCTAAAATGCCTAGCTTCCCATAATATAAGAACTTGACAAGCGTCTTAAGATTAAGCTTCCTTGGAAAAGGGCACTCCAGAATAGCTCTACAATGAGACGAAAAGATGATTTCTCCGTCCATAAAAGTGTAATAAATTGGTCTTGTTCCGAAACGATCTGTCACCAAAAGCACCTTAGGAACCTTTACATCATACAAGGTTAGGCAAAAAGAGCCATTTAAATCGCGAAAAACTTCATTACCATGTTCCTCGTATGCGTGTACTATGAACTCTGCGCAGTTGCTCTCATTCTTAAAATAGTGACCCTTATTTTTAAGAAGCTTTAGCTCATCCTTAAAACCAAAAATTTTACCATAAATGAGAACACCAACCGATCCGTCCTCATTAACGGCGAACTCGCTGAAACCAATATCTGGGTACGCGACAGATGCAACATCAAGGAAATCGTTTGAGAAATATTCAATTTTTTGGTCCCTGTTTGTTTTTATAGCGCCAGCCATTCGCTGGATCCGTGTTTTCGATGGAGAATTCTTGAATTTTGTGTATCCAACAATGCCAACCATTTTAGTACACGTAAATTTGCCAGACTATATAACTTTTGATCAAAGTTACAGAATTATGCCATACCTTCTTTTTGCGTATTCTTTTAATGGTCGGGGATAATCACCATAAACATCCTTACGGTACTTGACCAGATTTAAAAGGTATTTTTGAAAATATAGGTTTGCTGCTTGATTAATGTCTGTTGTTTGGAAGTCTTGGCTTATTCTCGTTTTAACATAATCCTCTGGGTTTACTTTGCCTTCAAGTCCTTCTCTGCGCATAAGCCATCTATAATGTCTATAAAGTAGTCTAATTGGGCTCCGCACGGTTCTCAAGTGAAAGCTTAACGGCTCATTAACATACAAGACTTTATAGTAGGCCAAGGGAGCCACGAGGCTGTCGGATAAGCCTACTTTCGCGTAGCGCAACTTGGGGCTCCATGTGAAAAGCCAATGTTCAACATGAAGCGCATTCCTAGGATCTTGATGCATTAAATCTCCATCAAGGCAGATGTGCGGCCAGTAAATAAGATAGTACCTTCTCTCGTCTAAGCTTTCCAAAAGCTTCTTTAATATAGATGCGGCTTCATCCTTCAACACAAAGTCAGCGTCCCATATCAAAATCCACTTGTACTTTGCCATTGAGAGCCCAAGATTTCTCGTATGCGCCATGTCGCCTAATGGCACCCTATGCAGCTTAACTGGAAGCCCATGGTTTTCGCGGAGGTCTTCCACAATTTCTGGTGTTCTGTCTGTTGAAGAATCCAGCACCAAAATTTCGTTGACAAGGTCTTTTATCGACATTAAGGATGCTTCTATCCAGTCTTCTTCATTGTAGGTGCAGGTGATAGCAGATATGCCATCTTGTCTTTTTACGTTGGTTGCTGGAGGAATAAGCCTTAAAGAGAAAGCCATAGACGACGCGATGTTTCTAAGGAGAAAAATGCCCCTGCGGCCAAGCATCTTCCGAACGGTTATCCTCCAATGCAAAAACTTTTCACCTTACACTTTTTCAACGCTTTAGTTATTGATCTTGCAATTTTTTTGGAGAATTTCCACACGTTTCATAATTTTTGCAACCTCATCGCGGACACGTTTGTCTTTCATTTCTTCAACACGCCTCTCGTTGGATTCAAATATAAACCGCAGAAGCTTAGAATCGTAATTTCTAAGAAGAAGCTCAGCGTTGGGAATTAAACAGTGCCCCCCAATAACTCCTGGAAACATCACCGGCCTATCTAGTCTAACACGATGTGTGTCTTCGATAAAGTCAACCACTTCGTCGAAATCTGCACCGAAGTGTCTGCTAATTCTGTGCATTTCCTGGAAGCACACGATCATCCAAGCCCGGTAAGTAGTTTCAAAAAGTTTAGCTAACTCTGTTTCAAGGCTGCTTTTCAAAACTTTTGTTTTTAATCCTAGTTTTTCATAATGCTTTTTTGCATTTTGCGCTGATTCTTCGTTAACTCCGCCTATGTATTTTGTCCAACGTTTCAACTCCCATTTCATGTGTTCTAGGCTTTTGTGGACTCCGCGCACAGGGGAATGCGCCACGAAACATGCTTTGCGGAGACGCTTGTAGATTTCCGCGGTTGTGCCGGGTTCAACAGTGCTGTTTATTATTACAAGGTTAGGCTTGAAACACTCCACATAGCCCACAACAGCGTCGGCGAATTTCTCTTTATTAACGCATGGAATGCAAACGTGCATTATGTCAACGGTTTCGGGCAGGGAATCTTTAGACTGGCCGATTTCACGCATTCTATCCGTATTCAAATCATAGCCGTAAACTTCAAACTTTCCACATTCTTTTAGCAGTTCAAACAAGGGACGGCCAACTTCGCCTAAACCGACAACTAAAACCCTTTCTTTAACCATTTCAACCACTTTAACTAGTGGAAAACACTAAAATCGTCAAACTATTTAAGCTTCACATCATTGTTCATAACTAAAAGCGAAAGGAGAAAAATTGATGCCCACTCCTAAAAAGGGTGAAGGCGTGATAATAGGCAGAAACGTACAAGTAGGCAAAGACGTCGTGATATGGAACTACGTAGTGATAGGCGACAATACAGAAATAGGTGATGGAACCCGCATCGGAAGCTTCTGCGACATCGGCAGAAACGTTGTGATAGGCAGAAACTGCAACATACAAGCCCACGTGACAATATCAAACGAGTGCAAAGTGGGCGACAATGTCTTTATAGGCCCCAACACCAGCTTATTAAATGACAAATTTCCCAATGGTCGATGCATAACACCATCCATAATAGAGGATAACGCCATAATAGGCGGGGGATGCATAATCCTCCCAAACGTGAAGATCGGCAAACACGCCGTGGTCGGTGCCGGAAGCCTTGTTACAAAGGATGTGCCTCCACACACGGTTGTTGCCGGTTCGCCAGCTAAACCAATTATGACAAGAATGGAGTATGAAGCGAAAAAAGAGGCTTTCACCAAGAAACATTCAAAGTGAAGGATATGCGAGTTTGGTATGACGCGTGCACCGGAAAGCATGTACGCTATGGAACAACCATAGCCAGAAAGCTGCGCAGTCTAGGCCACGAAGTAATCCTAACAACAAGAAGACATCCCGACACTTTAGCTTTAGCAAGCTTACTAAAAGAGGACTTTGTCGCCATCGGCAGATACAGCTCAGCCTCGCTTTTCAGCAAGCTAAAGGAAAGCACAAAGCGAACATCTAAACTAGCCGAGTTTTTTAAAAACAACTTGCCAGACGTTGCCATTTCCCATCAGTCCGTAGAACTGTGCCGCGTGGCGTTTGGACTTGCCATTCCCATAATTTTAACAGCCGACACCCCTCATGCGGACGCGGTTAACAGACTTACGATTCCCCTGTCAAAAGCTCTTGTAGTTTCGGAAGCAATTCCGAAAAGGCTTTTCGCGTGCTATGGCAAACCCAAAATCTACCAGTTCAAAGGCGTGGACGAAGTCGCATGGATTAAGGGTTTTTCGCCAACCAAAGACTTTAACTTTGAAAGGCCGTTAATCGTTGTAAGGCAACTTGAAACGCGAGCCTCATACGCCCTTGAAAAAGAAGACGTAACTGAGAAAGCGGCGAAAAAACTTGCTAAACTTGGAAATGTCCTTTTTATCTCGCGTTACGGCAAACAAAAAATAAACGGAGTGATAACCCTTGAAAAATTCGTGGACACTGCAAGTTTAGTGGCTTCAGCTGACCTTGTTGTAAGCGCTGGTGGAACGATATCAAGGGAAGCAGCTTTGCAGGGAACCCCAAGCATAGTCATTTCCGAGTTCGGGAAAACATATGTGAACGAATATCTTGCAAAGAAAGGTTTCCCGTTATTTATGGCGAATGCTTCAGACGTCATCTCAATAGCTAAACGTTACATTGGAAAGCGGTTTGATGTACAAAAAAAGCTTTCATCTTTAGAAGATCCTGTGGATATTATTGTAAAAGTTATTTCCGAGAACTTTAATAAAAGCTGCTAAGAGATAACGTGTGGAAAAGGGCCGGTCGTCTAGTTTGGTTAGGACGCAGCCCTTACGAGGCTGAGGTCACCGGTTCAAATCCGGTCCGGCCCATTATGTTAAAAGAAGCTAAATAATCGTGCGGTTGTATGGTAGCCCGGGGGAGATTCGAACTCCCGTCAGCGGGTCCAAAGCCCGCTATGCTTGTCCGCTACACCACCGGGCTTCTGTTTAGTCTTTAATATTAACTCTTTATGTGGGTTTTGATTAAATGTTTCTTTTCTCTGCGCAGTTTAACTATGTCTCTTTTGGCTTTTTCGATAATCTTTTTCACTTTTGCTTCGTCTGTGTCGTTCAGTCCTAGAAATTTTACTATACTCTGATAGTTTCTTGGGCTTGTTTTTTCAAGGTTTTCCATGGAGCGTATCAGTGTTGTGTAGTCAACTTGCTGTCTTTCTACGACAGATTTTAGCCAAGCATAGTTTTCAAGCATATTAAGAAAAACGTTGTTTAAGTAGTGGACAGATTCTGCAAAATTTTTGGCGTTGATTATTGAGGTTGTTCTTAAGACAGTACCTTGCATAAAGACTGGGTTAAAATAGTATCTTAGACTTGTTTTTATTTTGAAGTGGGCTCTTTCAATTGTTTGAGCGTTCTGCTTAACCAGATGGCTCATTTCGTCCCATAATGCCTTAAAAAGTTTCAATTTTTCCTCAGCCAGAACTCTGTCTGCCATGTCTAACTTCAATGTTTCCATGTAGTTTGTGAATATTTCTTTCAAACCGAGTTTTTCTGTTGCGATTTCAGCGTTTTCTATGAAGCGGCTGTTTGAAATTGGCTGCAATGTTATCTCTAATGGTATCTTCAGGATGTTTTCTATAGCTGTTGAAGCGAAAAGATGAGCGCTTAAAAAGTCCTTTTTTGATAGGGCTGAGGTTGCTCTGCTTAAATGGATATCGGCTTCCACCGCGTGGGCATCTGTTCGAATTTCCACTCTTTCTGGAGAGCCGTAAGATTTAGCCATTAACATTTTAACGTTTGCTAATGTCCAATCTCTGTCATAGAGAATTTGGGTTTCGAAGATTTTTTGGTCCAACTCAGGCGGTAGGAGCCCTTGAACCCATTGCATTGGGATGAAGTCCAGATCTACCATTATATCGTTAACTACAACTCTTTCCACACATTCGTCTGGAATGCTGCTTTTTGTTAAGATAAGCAAGTCGACGTCGCTTGTGCTGGTGGAGTCTCCCCTGCTCCAGCTTCCAAACATGCCTAAGCCGTAAACATTCTCTTTTACAGTCATCTCTTTGACTATTTTTTCGAGAGTTCTTCTGATTTTTTCTGGAAGTTTTATCATACTGGACATTTGTGTTCTCCCAATAAATCAATAGTTTACATTAGTATTCAAAATTTGTGAATGGTATCCTTTAATCTGAACCGTAAAATTTATATATTAAAACATTTCATCTGAGTAAGCACGCGGGCCGAATGGCTGTCTTCTATTCCGATCTGATGAGGGAAATGAAAAGAGGCAACGGTTCTACCGCGGCAGAGATGGTGAGAAAGTGAGTGAGCAACAAGAAGTTAAAACCCGTCAACGCTTGGTTGACAAGTGTCCAGAGTGCGGTAGTCCAAACCTTATTCATGATTATGACACTGGTGAGACTGTTTGCGGAGAATGTGGGCTTGTTCTTCACGAACAAATGATGGACAAAGGACCGGAGTGGCGAGCTTTCACTCAAGAAGAAAAAGCTTCAAGAAGCCGTGTGGGTGTCCCGACATCCTACTCTGTCCACGACAAGGGGCTTTCAACAGCCATAAGCCAAGTGGACCGCGACGCTTTCGGAAGGAAACTTCCACTTTCAACACGCTTACAGATGTGGCGTTTGAGGAAGTGGCAGATACGCTCAAGAGTACATTCCTCAATAGACCGCAACTTAGCACAAGCCATGGCTGAGCTCGATCGCTTGTCAGACAAGGTTTACATTCCACCACCCATAAAGGAAAAGGCTGCAGTTATATACCGAAAAGCTCTCGACAAGGGACTAGTAAGAGGCCGATCAATAGCCGCAATAGCCGCAGCTGCTTTGTACGCGGCTTGTCGTGGAAGCGGAACCCCTAGAACATTGCGGGAAATAGCTGAAGCCAGCCTTGTCGACAAAAAAGATGTTGCTCGTTGCTACAGACTTTTACTTCGAGAGCTGGATGTGCAGATGCCTATAGCTGACCCATTAACATACGTGTCAAAAATCGCTGAGAAAACTGGAATTTCTGGCAAAACGCAGGGGATTGCCATACAAATCTTGAGAGAAGCTAAAAAACGTAGGGCTGCAGCAGGCAAAGATCCAATGGGGCTTGCAGCCGCAGCCCTTTACATTGCGTGTTTAATGGGTAACGAAAAGAAGACTCAAAAAGACATTGCAGAAGCTGCTGGTGTTACAGAGGTTACAGTGCGGAACCGCTACAAAACTTTAAAGAGACAGCTTAACCTCGAATTGCCGGACTAAGTGTTCTCGGGTTAGTAGCCATTTTTTCTGTCCTCTTCAAGCTCCATAACTATTGGTCCATAATAGCCGCAGTCCTCACAAAAATATTTTTTAGGAGTTAGCCAATAATCTAAACTGTTTGACAGATGGAGTTTCGAGCTTCCGCATTTTGGACAATAAATTTTTGATGGTCTACAGTGTCTTAGAGTTTTAAATATCTCACGCAGGTTTTGTAGGAATCCCGTTGGCTTAATCCCCTTTGCAGTCTCTAAGGTCTACTGAACTTCTATGTTTTCCTCAGGATATCCGAGTTTTATTAGGTACTGGCGAACTTTTTCGCGGTGGTCTCCTTGGAGTATTATTTGTCCATTTTTTGCTGTCCCACCACAAGCGCAGAAGCTTTTGAGTTTTTGTGCTATGCTTCCGATGTCTGTGTCTTTGTTGTCCAAGCCTTCCACAATTGTTGTTGGTCTGCCAAACTTCCTTGTTTCAAACCTTATGCGAATCCTTTGCTGCTCTTTTCCTATTTCACCGCAGACACATAAGTCCTTGGGAAGCCCGCATATTTGACAGATATCCGCCATGACACTCAACACTACAATAACAATAGCCCTATATAAAATTTTCAAATCTCAAACTTTAGAATCATAAAACGCTTGTCTGAATTTTAGTAATCAAAGCTTTCCTTAACTTATGTAGGTTCTCATAGCCGGCTACAGGAGAATGTGTCCAGTGGCGGCGGAAATGGGTTAGCCACATCAAAGTTTTTATAGTTAAACAAAAGGCCCGTTGGCAGCCAAAAAGTTGCTAAAAAGTTGGAAAGCAAAATATTTCATGGACGCTGTTGTTTCGCCAAAACATAAAGAGCTTACAAATGCATTGAAAAGACTTTGACTTAATTTTAGGTTTCTTCCGCCAAGGTTTGGCTTCCGTCGATGAAAGCGTGTATCCCGGCCAAGAGAAGTCTTGTGGACATTTCTTACATGCTCGAAAATCCTCTCATGTTGCATGTATAAACTATAGCCGAACAGAATAATAGAGGAATCAGAATCGCAGAGGGAACTTTTACATGGTAAATACGAGCCTACGCTGGGCGTTGCTTCTTTCGTCTTCCTTTCAAGCTTTATATTTCATTTTGCTTTTCTTCTAGAGTTGAAAAGCCATGCCCATAACAAGAATTAGAAAGAGAGACGGTCGCATAGTTGACTTTAACCATGAACGGATTCGAAGCGCCATTCACAAGGCTTTTGTAGCCGTGGAACTTGAAAATGGCGAAAAAGCTGAAAAACTGACACGAGAAGTTGTAGGGCTTCTGGAGGAAAGGTTTAAGGAAAAAATTCCATCAGTTGAAGATGTTCAAGACGCGGTTATAGAGGTTTTAAAGAAAAATGGTTTCGAAGAGGTGGCCGTTGAATATCAAGCCTATAGAGAGAGAAAGACGGAGATAAGGCAGCTTAGGGCGCAGCTTGGAATTGAAGAACCGAAGTTGTCGGTTAATGCGCTTGAAGTCTTGAAGAAACGTTATCTATTGAAAGATGAAAACGAGCGTGTAATTGAGACTCCTGCGCAAATGTTCCGTCGAGTTGCCAGAGCCATAGCAAGAGTAGACAGAAGATATGGTGATAATCCGAAGACAAGCGAGGAAACTTTTTACAAAATGATGGCAAGGCTGGAATTTCTGCCGAATTCACCTACACTTTTTAATGCGGGCACAAGACTTGGACAACTTTCTGCATGTTTTGTGCTACCGGTTGAAGACTCATTAGACAGTATTTTCACGGCGGTGAAGAATATGGCTTTAATTGAGAAGAGCGGCGGTGGGGTGGGCTTCGACTTTTCAAGGCTTAGACCGAAAGGTGACATAGTGATGTCCACAAAGGGCGTAGCTTCTGGGCCAGTAAGTTTCATGAGGGTTTTCGACGTTGCCACAGAAGTTATAAAGGCTGGCGGAAAGCGGAGAGGTGCTATGATGGGTATTCTGCGCATCGACCATCCAGACATATTAGAGTTTATAACAGCTAAACAGAAACCCGGCTTCTTGTCTAATTTTAACATTTCAGTGGCGGTGACAGATGATTTCATGAAAGCGGTTGAAGAAAACGGCAACTACTGGCTTATTAACCCAAGAAATAGAGATAAGACAAGCGAGCTTAAAGCCAGAGAAGTTTGGGATTTAATTGCACGTTCCGCGTGGGCGAGCGGTGATCCCGGCGTAATATTCATAGACGAAGTTAATAGGCATAACCCTACACCAGAGTTAGGGCGTATAGAAGCAACCAACCCATGTGGTGAACAGCCGCTTTTGCCTTACGAGTCGTGTAATCTCGGTTCAATTAACCTTTCCCGCATGGTGGAAAACGGGAAAATCAGCTGGGAAAAACTTAGAGAAACCGTGCACAATGCCGTCCACTTCTTAGACAATGTTATAGACGCTAACAAATATCCGCTAAAGGAGATTGAAAGGATAACAAAAGCAAATAGGAAAATAGGCCTAGGCGTGATGGGATTCGCTGATATGCTCATAAAGCTTGGGATCCCATACAATTCTGAACAAGCCTTGGAACTTGCCGAAAAACTGATGCGTTTTATCGACGAGGAAGCCCACCGTAAGTCTGAGGAAATAGCTGAAAAACGTGGGTCATTCCCAAACTTTGACAAAAGTATCTGGAAAGATAAGTACAAGGCTATGAGAAACGCCACAGTCACTACTATTGCACCAACAGGTAGCATAAGCATTATAGCCGGTTGCTCTTCAGGGATTGAACCCCTGTTCGCTATATCTTTCATTAGAAACGTTTTAGATGGTACAAGACTTTTTGAAACGAATCCGCTTTTCGAAATAATAGCCAAGGAAAGAGGCTTCTATGATGCAAGGCTTCTTGAGGAGATTGCTAAAACTGGTTCTGTGCAGAAAATTGACAAGATTCCAGAAGACGTGAAAAAGGTTTTCGTAACAGCCTTGGACATTGCGCCAGAATGGCACGTGCGGATGCAGGCTGCCTTCCAGAAATATACGGATAACGCTGTTTCAAAAACTGTAAACTTACCTTTCGAGGCTACTGTTGAGGACGTCCGTAAAGTGTTTGAACTTGCTTGGCGGTTGAAATGTAAGGGTATAACGGTGTTCCGTTATGGAAGCAAGCCGGAGCAAGTGCTCTACATTGGCGAGGTGAAAACTGCTGAGAAAACTTTCGTGGCAGCAGAATCAGAATATGCTGGAGGGTGTCCCGCTAAAACTTGCCCGTTCCCCGGATAGAAAAAGGGATATTAGTTGGTTGTCGCATGGTGAAAGTCTATGAAAGGCACGTTGGGCTTCGTTAACGAGTCTAACATGAGCATGCTCACAGATTTATACGAGCTTACCATGTGTGCTAGCTATTTTGACCACAAAAAGTTTGAGCCAGCCACCTTCGACCTATTCATTAGGCGTCTTCCACCAAACCGTTCCTATTTCCTTTTTGCTGGTTTAGAACAGGTTCTGCTTTTTCTAGAAAAAATGAAGTTCACAGAAGAACACATAAAATATCTGAAAAGTTTAGGGTTTAAGGATGATTTTCTGAATTATTTGAAGGATTTCCGCTTCACTGGTGATGTTTGGGCGGTTCCGGAGGGGACTGTGGTTTTTCCAAACGAGCCTTTGATTAGGGTTACAGCCCCAATAATCGAGGCTCAGTTGATAGAGACCTTCGCCTTGAACACCATTAATTTGCAGACAACCATCGCTACAAAAGCTTCTAGAGTTGTTTACGCTGCTAAAGGCAGAACCGTAATCGAGTTTGGATTAAGACGGGAACACGGAACGGATGCTGGCATGAAGGTTGCACGGGCAAGCTACATAGCTGGCTGCAACGGCACGTCAAACGTTCTCGCCGGAATGGTTTATGGCATGCCAGTTTTTGGGACTATGGCGCATTCTTTTGTCATGTTTTTCAGTAATGAGTTAGAATCTTTTAGGGCTTTTGCTAGAACGTTTCCAGATAAGGTTACGCTTCTCATAGACACCTTTGACAACGTTAAGGGTGCTGAAAACGCCATAAAAGTCGCTAAAGAGCTTGAAAGACAAGGGTTTAGACTTCGAGGGGTACGTATTGACAGCGGTGACCTTGTGGCGATAAGCCACAGGGTTAGAGAGATGCTCGATAAAAATGGGCTTGGCTATGTGCAAATTTTCGCCAGCGGAGACCTAGACGAGTATAGAATAGAAGAACTATTGAGTAGGGGGGCAAAAATTGATGCTTTCGGCGTTGGTACAAAGATGGGGACTTCAGCTGACAGACCGTATGTGGATATAATATACAAGCTGTGCGAAAGAGCCAACGAAAAAGGCGAGTTTGTTCCGATAATGAAGCTCAGCGAAAGAAAAGCCACATTGCCTGGAAGAAAACAGGTCCATAGATTTGTAGACGACAAAGGCAACTTTATAAAGGACGTCATAGCTCTCGAAGGCGAAAAAATCAGCGGGGAACCACTGCTGGTTAAAGTCATGGAAAAGGGCAGAATAGTGTACAATTTGCCTTCGCTTGAGGATATCCGGAAAAGGGCTTTAGACAATCTTGCTAGACTTCCAGACAAATACAAGCGCCTCCGGGGCGCTGCCAAATACCCTGTTAAGCTTAGCCCAAAGCTTAGAAGTCTCATTAAAGAGTTGAGCGAGAAACTGCGGAAAACAGAGGAAGCAATTGCCAGTTTAGGCGGACAGCCTTAAAACTAGAATGAGAACGTTTATGAAGGTTACCTCTAACACCGCTGCAGCTAGAAAAATACTGTAAATGAAGGCCAGGTCTCTTGTCTTCATTGTTTGGCTTAGCGTCTTCTTTATTGTTGTGTATATGCCGTAGCCCTCCACCAAGCCGATTGGTGTACTTATCAGAAGTATTGCAGGTAAGGTCTCGAGGCTAACTCCGCCATATATAAGGGTACACCCCCTCAATATGCTTAGGAAAACTACCACCACTGTAAAAACGAGGGCGAATATTCTCGGGTGCTCCAAAACTATGTGAGAGTGTTTTTCTCTTCTAAAAAATCCAGATTGCACGAGGCTGACGTAAAAGCTCATGCCAAGCAAAATAAGCGAGACCACAAGGAGGTTGTGTAACAAAAGCGTTCCAACAGCCAAAAACTGGTTTTTGAGGATTTCTCTCAACAAAAGATTGAAGAAAACAGTGTTTTCGTAGGATGATAAAAGCAAAAAAGCGAGGAAGACTAAGCCCAGCAAGGCTGTGTGCTTCTTAGATTCTGACAACAGTTAAACCTCGCTTGTTGTCTCTAGAAGGGTATAGTAGTGAGCCACCGGGTTATCCAGCCCAGAAGCCCGAGGACGAAGGCTAACAGCATGAGGATTGCCAAGTAGATTAAGATGGCCAGTATGCCTACGGCGATGGCGCCAAGCCAGCCTGTTTCAAATAAGCGTTTTATCAGTAACAGCCATGTAACAACTATGAGCAGTAGCGCGATGAGGTTTGGAAGAAAGATCACAAAAAGTGTTGACAGCACTGTTCCAAGAAGCGCTATTATAAAGGCGTCTGAAAACAATGCACGCTTTTTGCCGACGACAATTAAGCCTGCAAGGTAAAGCAGAACCGCCAGCACAAACAGTTCTATAAAGAACAAGGCAAGAGCGAAAAGCAGCGTTAGGCCTTCTCTCATTCCCCAGTGCCAGTCTAGTTTAGCGCTGGCCAGCAGCGATTGTATAAGGATTCCAATTAAGTGTTTCCACATCATTTCTCTTAATCACTTAATGTTCAGCATGTGGCGTGTTAAAAATAAAAGGGTTGTTATTTAAGAATATACATTGAAACGCTCAACACTTATTCTGTTATTTCCTCGACTTCTTTTTTCCCCTTTTCCAACTCTTGGGCTTGCTCTACATCCTCCTTCAGGAGCAATGCTTGAAACTCGCCGACATGGGTTTTCTCTTCCTTGGCAACTTCTAAGAGCACTTTCTTGACCTTCTCATTGTTAGCGACGGCTGCCATTTGCTCATAAAGGTTCACAGCGTCCAATTCAGCGATTATAGCAACCCTCAAAATTTCACAGTCTAACGGCTTCTTTGAAACCTTCTCCATCTTGGTAGGCATCTGGGATAACATACATTTCTCACCTTTCATGCCGATTATATTTTGCCACTGTGTTTTCAGCACAAATTAAACTTTCGCAAAGAAAATGGCAAACACTCACAGCTTATTTCCCTACTCCCCCCTCTAGTTCATTAGTGCAGAAACATACGTCAAAATAAATAAAAAGGGTGTGAAGGGAATGGAGTTGCGTGTTTATAGTTCTTCTGCTAGAGTTGTGAATAGGTCATGGTGTTCCTCTTCGTCCTTGAGAATTCCTTCAAATAAGAATGCTGTTGTTACATCGCCCTCTTTCTGGGCTTGGGCTATTATCTCCTTGTATAGGTTTATGGCGTTTTCCTCGTCTTTTATGTCTCGTTCAATCATTTCCTTAAGGGTTTTACCAACAAAAATTTCGGTTGGCTTTGTGGTGGGCGTCCCGCCTAAATAGAAAAGCCTTTCAGCAATAGCTTCTGCATGCTTCATCTCTGTAATTGCCACTTTTTTGAGTTCTTCTTGGACGGCGAAGCCTTTAACTCCGCTCCATTGAACGTGCTGCCACATGTATTGGATAGCGACTTGCATCTCCCTTGCGATGGCGTCATTCAACATTTCCAACAACTTTTTAGAAACCAACAAATTCACCTCCTTTCCAGTTTTATTTAAAGTTCAATTTTAAAACTTTCACGAAAAAAGGGGGATTTGAAGCATGTAAGCTAACCACCCGGTGCTCCGTGGAACGGCACATTTTTCCAGAGAATGTCCCACCAGTCTTCCTCGGTTATTGTTTCGCCTCTAACAATGATTTCCAAAACCGCTTTCAGAAGTTCATGATGTCTCCTTTCGTCGGCAAGTATGGCGGTTAAAAGAAGCTTAACTTTCTCATTTTCAACTGTTGGTAAGATATCACTTATCTTCTTAATCAGCTCGGCTTCCACACGGATATGCTTCTCTACAAGACTTCGCTGCTTGTCAAGATGCTCTTGGGCAAGCGCCTGCTGGGTTGTAGTTAAAAGCTTCAAGGCTGCATCATACATTTCCGCATGCTTTAGAGAATCAAGCGAAATCCCTTTCAAAACACCCCTAACCGACGGATTGCCAATAGTTTTCAAAGCTTCGTTAAGCGAATCAACAATCTCGTTCTCCACTTCTATCTGTCGTTTAATAAAATTTAAAAGCTCACTTTTTGAGGGCATAACCCCTTTCTCCATACATAATATGTCCACTTTAACCTATTTATGGATAAGCCTCTCAGCAACTCTCCGCCCAAACTCCTTGCACTTTTCAAGCATCGCTTGGTCCGGTGTGTACTTCGCCAAAAGAGGAGGCTCCGCCACGTCCATACTAAACCTGTTTTTCATAATTTCAAGGACCAGTCTCGGGGCTTCGCCACTCCACCCGTAGGATCCAAAAGCAGCACCAGCCTTGTCCTTCAAGTCTATGTTTTTTGCAGCCGCATCTTCAAACAGCTTTTTAATGTCGATGGTTGTGTCATGGTGATATGTTGGTGTCCCCACAATTATGGCGTCAAACTCCTTCAGCTGCTCCGCCGTCACATGATAGGTTAATTCCACTTCGATGCCTTGCACTGTTTTTGCGCCTTCAGCCACGGCCCTAGCCATCTTCTCAGTGTTGCCAGTCTTACTATAATAAAGTACTAGAATTTTTGCCACTTTCCCTCATCCTATTTTAGGGATTCTTCCAAGCGTCTGTCGACTTCGTCCCAGTTTACTATGTTCCAGAAAGCTTCGACGAACTTGGCTCTGTCATTTTTGTAGTCTATGTAGTAGGCGTGTTCGAAAACATCTAAAACCATTAGTATGCGGAACATTGGATAAACGTTCACGTTGTGTTTTTCCACCTGCATAAGCATTAGGCGGCCCGTCTGCCTACATAATGTTAGGGCTGCCCAGCCGGAGCCTTCAACGCTTAGAGCTGCCTGTGAAAACTCTTTCTTGAAGCGTTCAAAGCTTCCGAATTCTTCAGCGATTTTATCGGCGAGTTTGCCGCCGGGCTTCCCGCCGTCTCTGCTTGGCGGGGCTAGGTTGCCCCAGAATAGCGAATGCAGCAAATGCCCAGCCACGTTCCATGAAAGCTCTTTAAGTGTAGCCTTAACGTCGATGTCTAGGTTTTCCCTGCGAGCTTTGTCCAGCCTTTGGAGGATGGCGTTCGCCCCGTTAACGTAGGCTTGATGGTGTTTGGTGTGGTGTATCCGCAACTGCTCCTCAGACATGTAAGGCTGCAAATCTCCATAGCCGTAAAGCAGCTGCGGCAAAACATAGAGTTTAGTCTGCTCCAAAGCATTCACCTCCATAAAACTATTCCTTCTTAACAAACTGGTCTTTAGGGGCTCCGCAAATTGGGCAAACCCAATCTTCAGGTAGAGCCTCGAAGGGTGTTCCGGGTTTTACGCCGTGCTCCGGGTCTCCAATCACCGGGTCGTAAATGTACCCGCAAATCGAGCATTCCCACTTTGTCAAAGGCATCTAGCTCCTATCTTTCTGTTTTTAGGTTATAGCTGATCTTGACGTTGGCTCTTTCGAAAAGCTTCCCAACCGGACAGTTTTCCACCGTCAGCTTGAAAATTCTCTGAACTGTTTCCTCTGAAGCGTCGGTTTTCACGAGGATATCAAAAGCTGCTTCTGTTAGGGTTCCAGCCTCGTCGGATTTTACGGCTTCAAGTTTAACTTCCAAGTCATTAAGCTGAACTCTCATTTTCTTAGCCATCAAAGCGAAAATTGTTGCGAAACAGCCCGCATAGCTCATTACGCATAATTCAAGAGCTGTGGGTCCCATATTTGTTCCAAGTTCAGGCGGTAGGTCAAGGCAGACGCTGTGGGCTCTGCCGTTGTCAACATTTATTCGAAAGTCTTTCACAAGCTTAGCTGTGGAACGAAGCTTCTGCACCAAACACTTTCACCTCAATTAAATGCATAAAAAGGAGGTTTATGGAAGCTTTTTCTTGCATAGGAACCAGTCAACGCACTCGTAGCCTTGTTGAGCGGCTTCCTGCAAACGTTTTTCAGCATCCTCTTGAGTTGTTGGAGGCGGCACTATCACCGGGTCGCCGGGTCTCCAGTTGGCTGGCAAAGCCACCTTGTACTTGTCAGCTGTTTGTAGCGCGTCAATAAGCCTCAAAATCTCGTCCATGTTTCTACCTACATTCAGCGGGTAATATATCATTGCGCGTAATTTCATTTCCGGGTCTATTACAAAGACACAGCGAACTGCTGCTGTCGTGCTTTGTTTGGGATGTATCATGCCGAATAAGCTGGCTACTTTCATGTCTAAATCGGCGATCACTGGGAATGGTATTGTTATGCCAAATTTTTCCTTGATGGTTTTAACCCATGCGATGTGGGAGTAGACACTGTCAATGCTTAATCCTATAAGTTGGACGTTGCGTTTGACAAGCTCAGGATAAATTTGAGCGAAAGCCACAAACTCCGTTGTGCAGACAGGTGTGAAGTCAGCGGGATGTGAAAACAGGATAACCCATCTTCCCTTAAAGTCTGAAAGCCTAATCTTGCCATGGGTTGTCAGCGCCTCAAAATCTGGAACCACTTCGCCGAGACTCAAAAGCGGTTTTTTCTCTTCAACTTTCTCCATTTTACATCCTTCTCCACTTCCGTATACCACAATCTTTTTATCTTTCAAGGCATATATGCTTTTCGTACAAATTTCAGCTAAAATCGTACAAGATGATACGAAAATGGCGCGAAAAAATGCGGAAATAGACGAAGTTGATCAGAAAATCCTAAAGCTTCTGCAGGAGGATGCAAGGCTTCCCTTTTTAGAGATAGCTCAAAAGCTCAGATTAAGCGAGTCCACAATCCGCAAGAGGGTTCAAGCCCTTAAAGAAAAAGGCGTAATAAAAAGGTTCACTGTTGAAATAAACCCAGCGATGATAGGATTAAACACCGTGGCTATTGTTGGCATAGATGTGGATCCACCTAAACTTTTGGAGGTTGCCCAAAAACTCTGCGAGTTCAAAGAAATCCGAAGCGTCGCCACATCCACCGGCGACCACATGATAATGACGGAAATCTGGACAAAAGACGGCCGAGAACTAACGAGGCTTATATCTGAAAAAATCGGGCCAATAGAAGGGGTTAAGAAAATCTGTCCCGCAATAATTCTTGAGAAGCTTAAAGGCTAGATACTGGAGCGGAGGCATTTGAGCACCCATAGTCATCATCACCATGCCCATCACGTGGGGGAATTTAAGCGGAGATTTTGGGTTTCGCTTGTGTTAACGGTTCCAATTTTGCTACTTTCCGAAATGATTCAGATGTGGTTTGGCTTAGAGTGGCTTAAAATCCCCTTCCAGAAGGAAATCCTTTCACTGTTATCTCTGATAGTCTATGTTTATGGCGGCTGGCCCTTCCTCAAAGGCTTGACGGACGAGATTAAGGCTAAACAGCCGGGCATGATGACGCTTATCGGTGTAGCCATTTCAGTTGCTATGTTCTACTCGCTTGGAACAGTCTTTGTCTTTAGCGGAAAAGACTTCTACTGGGAGCTTGCAACATTGATTGATGTTATGCTTTTGGGTCATTGGGTTGAAGCCAAGAGCGTTATGGGCGCTTCCATGGCACTGGAGGAGCTTGTCCGCATAATGCCAACATCAGCCCACTTGGTCAAAAATGGCGAAATCGTAGATGTGCCAACAGCCCAGCTGCAGAAGGGCGACGTTGTGTTAGTTCGCCCCGGAGAGAAAATACCGTCAGACGGCGTTGTCGTTGAGGGTACGTCTTCGGTTAACGAGGCGCTGCTGACTGGGGAGTCAAAGCCCATAAGCAAAACCATCGGCGACAAAGTGGTGGGCGGCTCCATAAACAGCGAAGGCATGCTAAAAGTGCGTATTGAAAGGATAGGCGAAGAAACCTATCTAGCGCAGGTCATAAAGCTTGTCAAACAAGCCCAAGAAAGCCGTTCGCGAACACAGGATTTGGCGAACAGGGCTGCAGCTCTGCTCTTTTACGTGGCGCTTGTGGCTGGAATAACCTCCTTCATAGCATGGAGTTTTCTGGCTGGTTCAGATGCTGCCCTTGAAAGGGCTGTAACAGTGCTTGTCATCGCTTGTCCCCATGCGCTTGGCTTGGCGATACCGCTGGTTGTGGCAATTTCCACATCAATAACCGCAAAGAGCGGCATCCTCATAAGGGATAGACGTGCCTTTGAAATGGTTAAAGACGTGGACGTTGTAGTCTTCGACAAAACCGGCACCTTAACTGTTGGCAAGTTCGGCGTAACAGACATCGTTACACAAATGTCTGAGGAAAAGCTTTTGAGTTTAACAGCCGCCGTTGAACTCAACTCAGAGCACGTGATTGCAAAAGCCATAGTGGAGTACGCCAGAAACAAGGGAGCCAAAATTCCACAAGTCAAAGAATTTAAGGCTCTACCTGGGCGAGGTGCCTACGCCAAGGTTGGAAAAAACGAGGTTTATGTTGGAAGCGTAAATCTCCTAGACGAGTTGGGCATAAGCGTCAACGACCCAAAAATAGCGGAGTTGCAAAGGCAAGGCAAAACCGTTGTCTTTGTGGTTGTTGATGGCAAGCTTGCCGGCGCCTTGGCTTTGGCTGACATTATTAGGGAAGAATCCTACGAGGCTGTTAGGGAACTCAAAAAGAGAGGCGTAAAGGTTTACATGCTTACCGGTGACTCGGAAGAAGTTGCCAGCTGGGTTGCCAAGGAACTCGGCATAGACAACTATTTCGCCAGAGTTTTACCCGACAAAAAGGCGGAAAAAATAAAGTTTCTAAGAGACGGAGGCTACCGCGTTGCCATGGTAGGCGACGGCATCAACGACGCTCCGGCGCTTGTCACAGCGGATGTGGGCATAGCCATAGGCGCTGGAACAGACGTGGCAATTGAAAGCGCCGACATAATCCTCGTTCGAAACGACCCGCGGGACGTGGTTAAAGCCATAGACGTTTCCCGCAAAACCTACTCTAAAATGGTTCAAAACCTATGGTGGGCAGCCGGCTACAACACGGTGACAATACCCTTAGCAGCAGGTGTGCTAGCAGGCTACGGCGTGAATCTACCGCCAGCCATCGGCGCGATAATAATGTCCCTAAGCACTGTTATAGTCGCCTTAAATAGTCAGACTTTAAGGAAATATGAGCCAGAGGTGGTGAAAGGGATAATGGCGAAAAAACGCTTGGTTACGGATCCTGTCTGCGGCATGAAAATAGATCCGGATACAGCCTACAGCAAAATTGAATATGATGGGCGCGTCATCTATTTCTGTTCAAGAATATGCGAGGAAGAATTCAAGAAGAATCCAAAGAAATACGCGAAATAGCCGACGTTTAGGGAAAACCTTAACTCATATTAGTAACTGCAATCTCACTGGTGTTAGTGAGTCTTGGGAAGGCTGGCTGAGCTTAAGCTTGCCATGGGCACATCTATATTCCTCGCTGCCTTTATATTTGCCCTCTTCTTAACCGCGGTAATGATAGTTCTCCAAGTGAGCGTCTTATACGCTTTGATCCTCACTGTCCTCTTCATACTCTTCCAGTACCTTATTGGGCCAGCTATTGTAGCAAGCTCCACGGGGCTACGCTACTTGGAGAAGGGTGAAAACCCATGGCTTGAAGAAACCGTAAGAGAGCTCGCCGTAAAGGCCGGGCTGCCAATGCCCAAACTTGCAATAGTGCCGGACGGGACGCCTAACGCCTTCGTGTTCGGCAGAATGGCCAAGGATGCCACACTGGCAGTTCACGAAGGCCTATTGAAGAAGCTCAATAAGGACGAGATTAGAGGCGTTATAGGCCACGAGCTCGGCCACATAAAACATAAAGACTTCATTGTTATGACTGTGCTTTCCGCCTTGCCGCTCATTGCATATATAATCGCGCGAGCCACTTGGGAAGCTGGAAGATGGGCGCCGACGTCAAGAAAGCAGGAAGAGGGGAGCAGCATTAAAGCAGCCTTTTTCGCCGCAGCCTTAATCTCCTATATTGTCTACATTATTTCACTTTTATGCGTTAGGGGGTTAAGCCGTCTCCGCGAACATTACGCGGATGCCTACTCCGCCTACTTAACTGGTTCGCCTCGAAGCCTCCAAAGCGCCTTGGCGAAAATTACTTATGGCTTGTCACTTTCGCCTAGACCACCTTCCGGAGCTAGACCTTTCTATATAGGGGATCCGGCGACCGCTAAGCTTGAGATATCCTCAATAATAGAGAAAAAGGCTGAATATGACCTCGACAAAGACGGTGTTTTAGACGAGCGGGAACTTGAACTAGCCATGGAAAAGGAAGCTCAATCCACATGGACAAAAATCAACACATGGTTCTCCACGCATCCGCCAACCTTCAAGCGCATTTTATTGCTGCGTGAAATTGAAATGGAAATGGAGAGCGGAAAATACACAGTCGACCGCATATACGAGAAAATCTAGACACCACTTGGAACACATTTGGCAACAAAAATTAGGAAAGCCTCAGTTTCATTGTTTTCTAGGCTAAACTGGAACACCCCATCCGCCCAGTTTCTCGCTAGCTTCAGGAGGTTGTCATCCAACTCCCTTTTAACATAGGCAACTATGCATTTGGCTTCAGGTTTCCACTTTTTCAATATGGCAAAGGAGGCAATTGCCGTTTTCAACCTTGAAGAATCCAGTTCCACTTTGGCATCTAAAACAATCATTGGATCCACAAGCTCGCCCTTGCAGGTGCCTATTGAAACGTCGAATTCCATAGCATATTCTTTGCCCTTCTCCCGCCAAACGAGGCATTTTTCAGCCCAAAAGATTTCCAGAGGCTTTTCTAGGTGAATTTTTGCCTTTAAAATGCGATAAATATATTCTTCGAAGGCGTAAGCTCTAAATTTTCCGAAAAACTGGGCTGCGCCGATTTCCGCCTTGTTTTCCATTATAGTTTCGCTGAATTTTAAAAAGTCTTCAAGGGTAAGCGTCTCTGTCCACCGTTTATACTGGGCCCTGAGTGTCTCTCCAAGGGCTCGCTGTTTCTCGTTTTTGCTTTCACACAGCTCGTTTATGTAGTCTATGGCTTTCTTTATTCTTGCCATGAAGCAGTCCAAAAGCGTTTTATCGCAAGCCAGATTTATTTCCTTCGGAGTCTAAAACGCAAAAGGTGTTCAAAATGAGGGTTAAGCTTCTCCGTTATACGGCGGATCCGGAACTTCTCTGTGGAGCTGCAGCGCTAACCTCATCTAAAGGCGGGTACCCCTCTGAAATGTTTGAGAGCATGGACTTGGAAAGGGCTAGGCAGATTGTTAAACGCGTCACTGGCTACGGGCACATGTCTGTTATTGAGCATGCCTCCTTTACTTTTAGTATTGAAGATGTTTCTAGGGCTTTGACGCACCAGCTTGTGCGTCATCGCCTTGCCTCCTACACACAGCAGAGCCAACGCTACGTGAAATATGACATTTTGAAAAGCTATGTGGTTCCACCGTCCATAAACGCTAACCCGGAAGCCAAAAAACTGTTTGATGAAACCCTAGAACGCATATCAGAAACCTACAACAAGCTTCTGGAAATGGGAATCCACAAAGAGGATGCACGTTATATTCTGCCCAACGCTGCGAAAACCAACATCGTCGTAACCATGAACGCTCGGGAACTCCGCCACTTCTTTAATCTGCGCTGTTGCACACGCTCCCAATGGGAACTCCGTGAAGTAGCAACCGAAATGCTTCGCCAAGTAAAACAGGTTGCGCCATCCCTTTTCGAAAACGCTGGACCTACATGCGTGGAGCTCGGCTACTGTCCAGAAGGCAAAATGAAGCCGCCGGAATGCAACATTGAGGAAATTAAAAAGCGTTTCAAAAATCTCTGAGTGTAAACGTTTGAAAATTGTTTTTAAGACTTATGCTATAAAAACTAAATACTGGCGACCGGGCGAAAACTACTTACAAGAAATAATCAAAAGTGTCGCTGGAAAAATCTCGGACAGCGACTTCTTAGTCATATCAGAAAAAGCCATTTCCATTGCAAATGGCAACATTGTGGATGAAGGCAAAGTGCAGCCAAGCCTAAACGCAAAATTGATCGCCAAGCTATGGATGCCCATAATATGGGGTTATGTTTTAGGACTCATCTGCCACCTACGACCAAAATTAATACAACAACTTCGAAAGTATCCGCAAGATGCTGGAAGCCGCCACAAACAGGTTGCTCTTCAATATGCTGGTTTGTTACAAGCCCTCATGTTCGGCTCCGAGGGAGGCATAGATGGAACAAATCTTCCTTACTCGTATGTTTGCCTACCACTAAAAAATGCCCAAGAAATAGCTGAAAAAATTCACAGAAAAATTTTTGAAACGCTTGGGAAGAGAGTCTGCGTCATAATTGTCGACACTGATAAAACATACTCGTTCAGAAACTTTCACTTCACGCCAAGACCAAACTCCATCAAAGGAATCCACCCATGCGGCGGCTTTATAACGTACGTTGTTGGACGAATGCTGAAACTTAGAAGGAGAGCAACGCCCTTAGCGGTTGCCGGATGCAAGATTTCAGCCGAGAATGCTCTAACAATTGCAGAGCTTGCGAACCGCGCTAGAGGCTTCGGCGCCGGCAGAACCGTCTGGGAAATGGCTGAAAGGTTTAAAGTTGGTGTAGCTGAAGTAAGCTGGGAAATGCTTGAAACGATAAAGCATAAACCAATAGTTATAGTTCATGCAACTTCACCTGCAAAATCTACACAAAATTGTAAACTTCATAGGCATGAGAACCGTTAATATCAAGATTAAAATGAAAGAAATAGCGGTTGCAAAGTATTTTTATAAGTCTAGGTAAGGCTTTATAAAGTATATTTAAAGACTAAATATGTGTGCAAGTGTAGTGATGTTTCATGCCCAAGGTTAAACCTATAATAAGTATAGAAAACGTCGTTGCATCTGCAACCTTAAACCAAAAAGTGGACTTAAACGCAGTTGTTAAAGGCTATCCTGGTGTCGAGTATCGTCCAGAGCAGTTTCCAGGGCTGGTTTTCAGGCTTAAACGTCCTAAAACAGCTACTTTAATCTTCAATTCTGGCAAGATGGTTTGTACTGGAGCTAAATCTGAGAAGGAAGCTAAAAGAGCTGTTATGAAGGTTATCAAGGAACTGAAAAGAGGTGGAATAATTATTATTAGTAAACCTGAACTTAAAATCCAGAACATTGTGGCATCCGCCAGTCTTGGTGGAATGATAGATCTGGAGAAGGCTGCTTACACACTTGGAAAAACTATGTATGAGCCTGAACAGTTTCCAGGGTTGATTTACCGCATGGACGATCCGAAGGTGGTTATACTGCTTTTCGCCAGCGGCAAACTTGTTTGCACTGGAGCGAAAAGAGAACAAGACGTCTACGACGCTGTCAACAAACTTCATGAAATACTGGAGGAAAAAGGGCTCATATTCTACGAGTAGCTGCCCGCTAATTCTCTAAACCCTTTTTATCACTTTTTAACTTGTTTCAAAATAGTTTTTAATTGCTCTTCATTTATTGCACCTGTTTCATAAAGCATGTTGGCTGCCTCGCTGATTTTTACCACTGCATGAAGCCTAATTCCACTCTTGCAGAGTTTTTCTTCTCCCCCCTCCTCTCTGTCGAGGAGAACCACAGCGTCATTTACAACTCCCCCTTCAGCAATGACTGTTTTGGCTGCCCGTCTAAGCGACAGCCCTGTTGTAATGAGGTCATCAACCAACAAAACACGGTCACCTGGAGCCAAAACACCTTCAACCCTCCTTTGCCTTCCGTGCAGGCGCACTCCCTTCCGGATATATATGAAGGGTTTTTTGAGGTTGTAAGCGATTATAGTGGCGAAAGGCATGCCTGCCATGGGTGTTCCAGAAACCCTGTCAAAGTTTTCAACACCCACTGTTTCTTTCACAAAGCTCGTGTATATGTCGCATATTCGCTTGAAAGCGTCTGGAAAGCTTGGGACCACACGGAGGTCTATATAGTAAGGGCTTATTTTGCCGCTGGTAAGTTTAAATGTTCCAAATTGCAGCGCTCCAATCTTGTTTAGGATTTTACACACTTCAACCTTTACGTCTTCCTGTGGCATCACCTACACCTTTTTTGAAACTTGGTAAACCTTGCCAGTCTCAGGAATTAAACATGTAGTTTTGGGCATTTCCTTCTTTAAAAGTTCGCTAAACTTCTTTAAGTCAGCGTTTGAACCGGTATGATATGGAACAGCCACCTTAGGCTTGGTAAGCCTTGCTATTTCAAATCCTGTTTCTGGAGAAGCTCCCGGAGCAATTCCAACGGTGCAGAAAACAACGTCAAATTTTTCTCTTTCACCTATGGCTGCCATCTCCGGGTATGGAAGACTGTCTGCTGTATGGAAAATTTTGACGCCATCCTCGCTTGTAATTATGTAGGACACGGGCGTAGACGCAGGTGGATGGTTGCACTTCTCAGCCTTGACAGAAACCTCGCCTAATGTAATCTCCAATCCTGGTTGAACTTGGCTGAGCTTTTCTTGTGGAATAGTGTTGCGTAGTCTCCTCGCTGAAGTTTGATCGGCTATAACTAAGCATTGGGAAAACTTGTGGATCTCCGCAACCAGTGAAGGATCCAAATGATCGTAGTGCTCGTGGGTTATTAGCACGGCATCAACTTTCTGGAAAATTTTAGCTTTAACATCAACAGGATCTACGACAAGAGTTTTCGTCGGGGTTTTTATGGTCACTCCAGCATAGCGGTTAAACCACACAAACATTATCTCATTTTTTCCAGGCGTTTTCTCGATTGCCATACAAGGTTCCTCACGTCTATACTTAATGCTACCCATGTCCTTAAAGAGCTTATGCCCATCCATTAATTACTAAAACTGATGGTTTCCAGCCGGTTGTTCCGAGTTTACAGTCTCGCCTTATATCACGTTTTAAAATTAGCGAGCTGGTAGTTCCTCTTGCCAATGCGTTTTCAATGGATCATATCGATCGAAGAAGATATTGCTACCCCTAACTGAGATAGGTATGCCGAAGACAACATCTCCATCTATAAGCTTCAAACTTTGAGCCGCTTTGCCAACGGTGAACATTACCCTGTTATCTATATTCAGCAAGCTTGCGGTTTTAACAGCTGAACCAATAGCAATACCCAAATCCACTAATCTCATGATGCGCTCGTTTTCATCTTTTTCTGCATCGATTTTCACTCCAATTAAAACAACTGCATCAGCATTTTTTACGTTAACAACTTGTTTGCGAATACGCTCTTCCGGAAGGCCCGGCACAGCTAACTCCACCATTCTATTGGCAAGCGCTTCTTTTTCATCTCCGGTTACAATAGCAGCGGTGATCTTATCTTCTCCACGTGCTTTAGGTGCAGTTCTTGCAGATGCAACCATCAACTTAGCTGCTATTAAAGCAGCCTCAACTTCCACATCGTTTGACTTGAGCACAACCATATTCAACACCAGAGATTGAATTTATCGTCAACTCATATCATATAAAAACATATAAAAAGAATGATAATGAATGATGAGAGAGACGTCGAAGACAACATTGCTGATGTTTGATCACGTTCAAAGCTGCCAAATAAACAGAACTAAAATATTCTGGGAAATGTAAATAGACGGATGATTGGCGGTGAAAATGCTTTGGTTGACGTTTGGCTTCCCTACGGGAAAACTGAGGTATGCTTGAGAGTTCCAACTCGAAACTTTTTGGGCACCGTAGAACCTAAAGAAAAGCTTGCTGTTTCGGATGCACGGGTAGAGATCGAAAGGGCTTTAAAAGAACCAGTTGGCTCTAAAAGGTTGGCGGAAATCGTTAAGCCGGATCATAAAGTGGCAATTGTGGTTGATGATGCCACGCGTCCGGCACCAAGCCATTTAATGATTCCTCCAATCCTAGAGGAATTAAACAACGCCGGGGTTAGAGATGAAAACGTAACTATCATTTTTGGCTGCGGCGTCCACAGGGCTGTTACCCGCGAAGAAGCAGTTAGACTCATAGGCGATGCTGTTGTAAACCGTGTTAAAACCATAAGCCACGACTGCAGAGCGTCAGATCTAGTTTATGTTGGCACCACAAAGTTTGGGACAAAAGTTTACCTTAACCATGTCTTTGCAGAGGCAGATGTTAAAATTTTGACGGGAGACGTGAGTTTCCATTATTATGCTGGCTATGGCGGCGGAAGAAAAAGCGTTCTTCCAGGAGTTGCGGGCGAGGAAACTATAAAGGCTAACCACGCCATGCTCCTGCATCCAAAGGCAAGAACAGGTGTTTTAGACGGGAACCCTGTTCATGAAGACATGGTTGAAGCTGCAAAAATGGCGAAAGTTGATTTCATATTGAATGTTGTGGTCAACAGTAAAGGCGAAATAGTGAAAGCCTTCGCAGGAGACTTGGAACAAGCCTTCTTAGAGGGCGTTAAGCTTGTAGACGAAATGTATCGTGTCCCCGTAGACCGTAGAGCAGACATTGTTGTTGTAAGTCCTGGTGGATATCCAGCGGACGTGAACCTTTATCAAGCATATAAAGCTATTGACAGTGCTTTAGAGATTGTTAAACGAAACGGCGTCATTATCCTTGTCGCCGAGTGTCCAGAAGGGCATGGAAACCAAGCTTTTTTTGATTGGATGGCCAAGTTCAAGGATTTAAAGATCATGGAGAAAGAGATTAAAAGGAACTTTGTTTTAGGCGGGCATAAGGCATACCTCTTGATGAAGGCGTTACAAAAAGCCCAAATAATCCTTGTCTCAGTCATGCCTGATTACTATACCGTAAATGTTTTCAAGTTAAAAACGGCGCGGACAGTGAATGAAGCCTTAGGTCAAGCCTTCAAAATAGCTGAGGAAAACGCTAAAGTTTGGGTTATACCCTACGGGAACTATACCCTTCCAGAAGTTAAAGCGAGCGAGTGAAACCTACAGACGTTATAAAGGAAAACCTTTAAAGTCTGGCTGTGAACCTAACTTAAGCTTTGAAAGGGCGCACGTATGGTGAAAAGTGCTTGCAGCAAGCATTTATTCTTCGAAAATTCGCGCCGAAGGATCTGGAGCGCGTCATGTATATAAACCGTGTTTGTCTTCCAGAAAATTATGGAGACTACTTTTTCATGGACTTACATAACCGTTTCCCAGAAACTTTTATAGTTGCCGAAGTGAACGGCGAAGTTGTAGGTTATGTTATGTGCCGCATCGAAATAGGCTTGTCCAACTTTGGTTTCAGCGGTTTCATAAAGAAAGGCCATATTGTCTCAATAGCTGTCATGCCTGAACATAGACAAAAAGGTATAGGTCATGCATTGGTATCCAAAGCTATGGAGGGAATGCGCCTATACAATGCCAAGCAAGCCTTTCTAGAGGTTAGGGTTTCTAACACGCCAGCTATAAACTTATATAAAAAATTGGGTTTCAAGGTCACAAGAACAATTAACGGTTACTATTCGGACGGCGAAGACGCATATCTAATGAGCAGAGAACTCTAAAGTGCCCTTTAGAAGTAAAGTCGATTGAGACATAAATACCATGCGCCAGCCTATGATTTTTTGGTAGTAGATGTTGAATCTTTAATTTTACCCCACGTTATCTTTCGGGCTTCTGAAATTAAATTCGTAAGTGCTGACAAGGCTTTCCCGACATCCTTTAACTGCAGAACTATTATCGTTTCGGTGGAGCAGCTTAATGTTTCTTCAATGTTTATGTGCATTCTTGAAATGGTGTTGTAAAAGGACGTGATGCAACCAGGTGTTTCAATGATTTTTTGTGGACTCGTTATAATTATAGCTACAAGGTTGCTCTTTTCTTCAATAATGTTTTCTAGCGGAAAGTTTGATCGAATTCTTTCCATCAATTTCTGGTCGAGGAGCATGGTTATCGTTCGCATTCCATCTATTATTTGGATGTATTCATCACGCGTGAACTCCGCCAATATTTTTCTTACTGTTTCTATGTTTCTCCTAGTTTTTTCAGCTGAGATTTTAACCACGTCTGTTCTTAGGTTTATTGTGCTGTCTGCGATGACGCTGGTTGCATCGTTGTAGTATGTGAGTTTGTAGGCTGTACCTGCCCTTTTTACGGCTGTGATTATACTTCCAAGTTTAACTTTCCGGTTTAATATCTCTTCAACCATTGGTTTTAACATTCTTGCTATCGCGCTGTAGTTTCCGTATCCCTTTTCAAGGGCATGTTGAATGGAAATATCTTTATCTATCAACTCTTGAACAATTCTAGATATACTCATTGTATATTTAGTCACCTTTGTCTGTTTCTGATATATTTTGACCAAAAAATATATAAGGTTTGCTAGGTACCAGCCCAACACATGTCAAAAGAAAAAGTCATCTTGGCATACTCAGGCGGCCTTGACACATCTGTCATGATAAAGTGGATTCAAGAAAAATACGGAGCAGATGTCGTAACACTTACGGTAGACGTAGGTCAAGGAATGGATGCGAAAACAATAGAAGAGAAAGCCTTAGCACTTGGTGCCATCAAGCACTATACAATTGACGCGAAAAAGGAATTCGTCATGAACTATGTTTTCCCAGCAATAAAAGCCAACGCCCTCTATGAAGAAAAATACCCACTCTGCAGCGCCCTCTCGCGTCCACTAATAGCTGCAAAAATGGTGGAAATTGCCAAAAAGGAAAAGGCAACCACAGTCGCCCATGGATGCAGCGGCAAAGGAAATGACCAAGTTCGCTTTGACGTTACCATAAAGTCGCTTGCATCCCATTTGAAGGTTATAGCACCCGTAAGGGACTGGCAATTAACAAGAGACAAAGAAATAGAATTTGCAAAGGAGAAAAACTTGCCAATACCTCTAGGCAAAAAAAGTCCCTATAGTATTGATCAAAATCTTTGGGGTCGCGCGATTGAATGCGGTGTATTAGAGGATCCAGACAGTGAACCACCAGAGGATGCTTTTGAGTGGACCTTGCCGCCTGAGAAGTGTCCCGACAAACCGGAGTACGTAACAATAGGTTTTGAGCATGGTGTTCCATACTCACTCAATAACGAGATAATGGATCCGGTTTCATTAATTGTAAAACTGAACGAAATTGGAGGTACACATGGAATTGGACGCATCGACCACATTGAGGACAGGATCGTAGGCATTAAATCAAGAGAAGTCTATGAATGTCCAGCGGCCACATTAATAATAGAGGCGCACAAAGACCTAGAAAAAATGGTTCTTACAAGCCATGAATTAGCGTTCAAAAAATATGTAGATGCGCAATGGACTTTTCTGGCATATGCTGGCTTATGGGTAGATCCTCTAAGAGCAGATTTAGAAGCATTCATAAATAAAACCCAAGAACGCGTCTGTGGTAAGGTTAGGCTAAAGTTATATAAGGGAAACTTAAGGGTTGTTGGTCGTTCGTCAAAATACGCGCTTTATGACTTGAAATTGGCTACTTACGACGTTGGAACAACATTTGACCAAACTCTGGCGCGCGGTTTTGTTGAGCTTTGGGGACTGCAGTCGAAGACTTTCCATGTTCTCAAAAGCGTTCTAGGGGTTGAAGAGGGAAAAATACCGTGAGTTTGCTGTTCAAGGGAGGCAGAATAAAGTCTACAAAAAAAGAGGTTTCTCATTTTATTTCTTCAATAGAGGATGACGTGAAGCTCTTAAAACATGTAGTAGCGATAAACAAAGCCCACACCATAATGTTGATGGAGCAGAAAATAATAGGCGAAGAGGACGCGGTCGAGATTCTCAAAGCCTTGAAACAAGAAGAATTCAAAATAAAACCGTGGCTTGAGGACATACATGTCTGCATCGAAGAAGAGGTCATTAGAAAAACGAAAGAATCGGCTGGCGAAAACCTTCACGTGGCAAAGAGCAGGAACGATCAAGTTGCAACAGCCATTCGGATGGGGTTACGTGAAGAACTAGTAGATTTGATGAAGATCATACTTGGCTTTCAGACAAAATTGTTGGCAAAAGCTGAAAAACATGTGGACACGATTATATGTGGGTATACTCACCTTAGACCAGCTCAACCAATAACTTTTGCCCACTACCTCCTGTATCAATTCGATGTTTTTCAGAGACACTTTGAGAGACTTGTGGAATGCTATAACAGAGTTAATATGTGCCCCATGGGCGCCGCAGCCTTGGCTACAACAAGTTTCCCAATAAACAGGGAAAGAGTGGCTGAGCTTTTAGGTTTCAATGAAGTCTTAGAAAACTCGATTGACGCTGTCAGCAGCCGCGACTTTGTCATGGAAACACTTGCTGTTCTATCTATGCTGGCCGTTGACGTAAGTCGTCTTGTTGAAGATATGATAATTTGGAGCGCACCCGAATTCAATTTGATCGAGATTCCAGATGAGTTTTGTTCAACCAGCAGTATAATGCCCCAAAAAAAGAACCCGGACGTACTTGAGGTGATTCGCGCGAGAATGGGCCATGTTATAGGCAATTTTGCGACGTGTGCCTTGATTTTGAAATCTCTGCCATCAGGTTATAACCTAGATTTTCAAGAAGTAACACCGAAACTTTGGGAGTCTTGTGCCAAAATTAGTGATTCGCTCAATATTCTGTCCAAGTTGATTGCTGCATGTGAGCCTATGCAAAACTTAGAAAACCCGAATTTAGCTTTTTCAACTTTTACGGAGCTTATAAGAGTTTTGTTCCAGAAATATCATGTTCCATTTAGAACAGCGCATAAAATCGTAGGCGCCTTAAGTAGAAAACTTGTCGAAAACGGGTTACATCCAAAAGACGTAACTTCTCAAATGCTGAAAGAAACCGCTGAAGAGGTTGCTGGTTTATCTTTAAGCGTTAACGAAAGCGACATCAAGAGTTCAGTTGATGTGGCAAATTTTGTTAAAACGCACAGCGTCCGAGGAGGCCCATCCCCAGTTGAAGCACGGAGGATGGTTGACTCCCGCCGAAACATGCTTGCTTTATCAAATGCAAAAGTGGCTGAGGTAGAGGAAAAAATGGCAACTGCAAGCAAAAACCTTAACAGTTTGATTGAAGAGCTTTGCAAGGCAACAAAACCAAAAAGTTTAAAAATAAAAATGTGAAGGTGTTGTAGGGCTTTGAGCACAAAAGGATTGCCCCGGAAAAGAAAAGCTGCTCTGGTTTTGGAAGACGGGTCGTGCTTCATTGGTTTTGGTTTTGGGGCACCTAAAAAAGTGGTAGGGGAAGTTGTATTCTCAACTTCTATGGTTGGTTATGTGGAATCTTTGACAGATCCATCTTATCATGGGCAAATTTTGGTTTTAACTTATCCTCTCATCGGCAATTATGGAATCCCCGTACATAGAAAAGAAGATTTGTTTCCCCCGTTTGAGTCTGATGGAATAAAAGTTGCTGGTCTTGTGATTCATGAACTTTGTGAAAATCCCCATCATTGGGCTTCGAGAAGAACTTTAAACGAATGGCTTTCCGAAGAGGGTGTCCCTGGAATATGGGGCGTAGACACCAGAATGATTACAAAAAAGCTTAGAGTGAGCGGCGTAATGCGTGGCGTGCTCCAAGTGTGTGAAGAAGATGAACAGCCAAATGTTGAACAACTCATTGAAGAAGCGAAAAGAGCCCCCGATCCAAATATGCGAAATTTGGTCAGCGAAGTATCCATCAAAAAGCCAGTATGCTATAATCATGGCGGCAAGAAAACTGTTGTAGTTATCGATTGTGGTGTAAAGCACAGCATATTGATAAATCTTATCGAACGCGGATTAAAGGTTGTCCGCGTACCGTATAATTGTTCAGCTAAAGAGCTCATGGAGTACAAACCCAGTGGGGTTGTTGTAAGCAACGGCCCCGGAGACCCGAAAAAATGCGTTGAAACCATCGAATGCGTTAAAGAGCTAATAGCGCTGGATTTTCCACTCATGGGAATCTGTCTTGGAAACCAGATAATAGCCTTAGCCTCGGGCGCAAACACCTATAAAATGAAGTATGGACATCGTTCACAAAACCAACCAGCCCTTGAGCTTGAAACGAACAGATGTTACATAACAACTCAAAACCATGGCTATGCCGTGGACGCGGATTCTCTGAAAAAAACGGAATTGAACATTTGGTTTGTAAACGCAAACGATAGTACCGTGGAAGGTTTAAAACATAAGCAAAAGCCTGTCTTTGCCGTTCAATTCCATCCGGAAGCAAATCCGGGGCCTTATGACACTGGTTTCCTTTTCGACGAATTTTGTAAACTTTTGAGGGATTGAAAATGCCAAAGTTTGAATGGATAAAGAAGGTGTTGGTTCTCGGAAGCGGTGCAATAAAAATTGGTGAGGCTGCTGAGTTTGATTATTCTGGTAGCCAATGCCTCAAAGCCTTAAGGGAAGAAGGAATTGAAACTATTCTAGTTAACCCGAACGTTGCGACAATACAAACCGATCCGCGTTTAGCGGGTAAAGTTTACCTTTTGCCTGTTGAACCAAATTATGTTGAGGAAGTTATCAAAAAAGAGAAGCCTGACGGAATACTGCTAGGTTTTGGTGGTCAAACAGCTCTAAACTGTGGCGTGCAGTTAGCGAAAGAAGGCATACTCGAAAAATATGGAGTGGAAGTTTTAGGAACCCCAATATCAGCTATCGAAGCAACAGAAGACAGAGAACTTTTCAGGCAAGCAATGATACAAGCTGGCATACCCGTTCTTAGGAGCAAATCCGCTACATCCGTTAAAGAAGCTCTAGAAATAGCTGAAGAAATAGGCTATCCTGTCATCTTAAGGGTTGCGTACACGCTTGGAGGCGGAGGTTCAGGCGTTGCTTTCAACGCGGAAGAGTTAAAGCGGTTGGCGGCCAAAGCCCTAGCTCAAAGCATGATATCCCAAGTGCTTGTTGAGGAATATGTCGGTAAATGGAAGGAAATTGAGTATGAAGTTATGAGGGACAGAGCAAACAATTGCATAACAGTTTGCAACATGGAAAATTTCGATCCGATGGGAATTCACACAGGCGATTCAATAGTCGTCGCCCCATCTCAAACACTTACAAACAGAGAATATCACCTTCTCCGTTCTGCTTCTATAAAAGTCATTCAAAGCCTCGGCATAGTAGGCGAATGCAACATTCAATGGGCCTTACATCCAAAATGCGAAGAATTCCGCGCTATTGAGGTCAACGCCCGCATGTCAAGAAGCTCTGCATTGGCAAGTAAAGCAACAGGTTACCCGCTTGCCTACATTGCAGCCAAACTAGCCATAGGATATTTGCTTCCTGAACTCTTAAACAAAGTCACCAGAATCACAACAGCTTGTTTTGAACCGTCCCTAGACTATATTGTCGTCAAAATTCCAAGATGGGACTTCCAAAAGTTTAACGGCGTCAACAGAAGAATAGGGACTCAAATGAAATCTGTTGGAGAAGTCATGGCCATTGGCAGATGCTTTGAAGAAGCCCTGCAGAAAGCCGTTAGAATGTTAGACATTGGAAAAGCTGGGCTTGTGGGCAATGGTGAAGACGATAAAGCGGAGCCAGTTGAGCTGATTAAAAAAGCTTTGGCGGAGCCCACCGACGAAAGGCTCTTCAAAATCGTAAAAGCAATAAAAATGGGTGTTCCAATAGAGGAAATCTACAATTTAAGCGGCATAGATCCGTGGTTCCTATATAAAATAAAGAACATTATTGAAATGGAAGAAAAATTGAAGTCTTTAGATATAGAATCTGAAGAAGTCTTCGAAGTTATAAAAGAAGCAAAACGTTTAGGATTTTCAGACAAGCAAATCGCCCAGTGCCTCCACAAGAGCGAAATAGAAATAAGAGAATGGAGAAAACGCAAGGGCATAATTCCGGTAGTCAAGCAGGTGGATACGCTGGCAGCTGAATGGCCTGCCAAAACAAACTATCTCTACCTAACTTATGGTGGAGAAGAAGATGACGTTAAATTTGAGACAAATAAAAACAAAGTTGTAGTTTTGGGTGCTGGTGTTTTCCGAATAGGTTCAAGTGTTGAATTTGACTGGTGTGCAGTAAACACTGTGTGGTCCCTCAAAAAACACGGTGTAGAAGAAGTAATCATGGTGAACTATAACCCCGAAACAGTTTCAACAGACTATGACGTGTCTGACAAGCTCTACTTTGAAGAGCTAACCTTAGAACGGGTTTTAGACATTTACGAGAAGGAAAAGCCGATGGGTGTTGTTGTAAGCGTTGGAGGACAAATACCGAATAACATCGCTCTGAAACTTGCAAAATTTGGAGTTAAACTACTTGGGACTTCTGCGGAAAGCATAGATAGAGCTGAAGACCGCTCAAAATTCAGCCAACTCTTAGAGGAACTTAGGATTCCCCAACCTAAGTGGAGCAAAATGGCGACAATAGACGACGCTATAAAGTTTGCTGAAGAAATAGGCTATCCGGTTCTTGTGAGGCCAAGTTATGTTTTATCGGGTTCTGGCATGAAGATTGCACACTCAAGTCATGAACTCAAGGAGTACCTTGAAATAGCGGCAAAAGTTTCACCTGAATATCCTGTTGTTGTATCCAAATTCATCCAAAACGCCAAGGAAGTTGACGTAGACGGCGTGGCGGACGGCGAAGAAGTTTTCATAGGTGCCATAATAGAACATGTGGAAAATGCGGGGGTGCATAGTGGCGACGCAGTTATGTGTATACCTCCACAGACGCTTAAGGAAAGCACAATACAAAAGATAGAAGAATACACGCGTAAAATAGCGAGATCCCTTAGAATTAAGGGGCCTTTTAACATACAATATCTTGTTAAAAATGGCGAGGTCTATGTTATTGAATGCAATTTAAGAGCATCCAGATCCATGCCCTTCACAAGCAAAACTGTAGGCGTTAACTTAATGGAATTATCCAGCCTTGCAATGCTTGGAAAGAAAATTAGTGAGCTAAAGATAAGCCGCCCAAGAATCCAACATGTAGGCGTTAAAGTTCCCCAATTCAGTTTCGCACGTTTAAATGAGGCTGATCCGCTGCTTGGAGTTGAGATGCAAAGCACAGGTGAAGTTGCATGTTTAGGAGAAGATTTCGCCGATGCGCTGATAAAAGCCTTACATGCTGCTGGATTCGCCATACCGACAAATGAAGGACGTGTGCTAATAACCGTTGAAGACGACAAAAGGGCTGAAGAAATTTCATCTATAGCCGCGGCCCTCTATGAAATGGGGTTCAAAATCTATGCGGACAGAAATGTTTTCAACATGTTGGTGAATGAAGGGATAAGCAACGTAGAGATGCTTCACAACGTGAACGATGCGCTTGGTAATCCTAACCCTATTGTGTTGTTATCTCAACGGAAAATAGACTTCGTCATAAGTATTCCATCTGGGAACTCTCGAAAACATCCAGATGCGTATGCCATTAGAAGAACTGCTGTTGATTTCAATGTTCCAGTGATCACAACAGTCGAGCTTGCGTCATTCATAGCCCAAACTTTAAAATGCTTGAAAAATAGAAAACCAACAGTGCAACCGCTTCAAGAATACATTCTTGCTTGAAAATTAGCAGCATGTGCTGTCTCATCAACTTTTATCGCAGCAAGACTTGCTATCATGATAATTTTATGCGGACGTGTATGACCTAACTCAATAGTACATTAAACTGCGTGCAACTTGAAGGTTAAGAAATATAAGGCCAAAATGTCAAAGCAAAAAGCATAGTTATTAAGGCGCTTATAATATTCAATACCGATCCGACTTTCACCATCTCTTTAACTTTTACTTTTCCAGTGCTATACGCAATTGCGTTAGGTGGTGTGCCTACTGGCAGCATAAAGTCAAGGCTACAACATATGGCCACTAGAACAGCGGACACGACTGGACTTATGCCTGCGGCCAGACTCGCAGATATGGCTATAGGAATGAAAACGTTGGCGCTCGCAGTGTTACTGGCGATCATCGTGAAAATCAACGCAGAAAATCCCAAAATAACGAATAACGTAACAGATGAGCCCCCGCCAACGATTTCAGCTAAATTTTGACCTATCCAATCAGTCAATCCAGACGCTTCCATAGCCGCACCTAAACTTAGGCCACCGCCAAAAAGTAAGACAGTGTTCCAATCTACCCTTAGAATGTCATGCTGGTTTAAAATTCCTGTCAGGAATAGAACAATCGCTATAACTAAAGCCACTAGACCTGAAGGAAGCCCATGTCCACTCCATCCCAAAATAAACGCTATAGGCTCCGGTAAATTGCTAGTAAGCCATAAAAATGCGGCTAGAATAAAAATAATTAAAGTGAGCTTCTGCTTGAAATTCAGTGTAGAAACTTCTTTTTTAGGTATTTGGACATCAACTTCTCCTACAGGAAACAGCTTAAAAAGAAGGGCCCAAATTAAAAGAACCAAAATAACCGTTATTGGCAGCCCGTAAAGAATCCATCCGAGGAAGGCTAAATCATAGCCGACTAGTTCCTGGAGCATTCCAGCGGCCACCATATTAGGTGGTGTTCCAATAAGAGTTGCTATTCCCCCAACACTGGAGGAATATGCTATGCCTAAAATCATCACTTTATAAAAGTTCTCCTTGTCCTGTTCTTTATTACATTTTATTGCTAAGCTCAATGCTAGCGTTATCATCAACGCCGCGGTGGCAGTGTTATTCAGCCACATCGAGAGAAAAGCTGTAGTAAACATTAATCCTAAAACCAATTTTTTAATGTTGCTTCCTAAATGTGTAACCATTCTATAGGCTAAGGCCTCATCTAAATCTTGCTTTTCAAAAGCTAATGCCAGAAAAAAGCTGCCAAGTATAAGAACAACTGTTGGAGAGAAAAAGGGGGCTAAAGCCTTCTCAAAGGTTTGAATTCTCAGTAACGGTTGCATAACCGCAATTATTAGTGCGGTTACGCCTAGGGGAAGAAGTTCCGTAATCCAAAGCCCTGAGGCGAGGATCAAAATGGATAATGTCGACTGCATTCTTTCCTCGAAGGGAGCAGCCAAATAATATGTCACTAAAAACGAAGTAACAACGGCCAATAGCTTAATTGTCTTCTTAAGATCCATTAAATTGTCCCTGATCGTTGTTACAACTCATGAATTGAGACTATTTCACAGTTTTCTGCGCGGATAAAGTCCTTCAAAAGTTTTTCAACATGGAATTTATCTTCGATGTCTACCATTATATGCAATACGCAAATAGAGGGATAACGTTTTTCGATGGCTTTTATGAAGGGTGGAACCACTATTGAGGCGCTGAAATCTGCCCTCAGTTTCGTTTCTTCCAATTTCTTTCCAAACTTTAAAACAATGTTCCTCTCTATAATGTCCCCGCGGATAACAACTTCTAAAGTTTGAAGCTTACCCAAACTGGACACCAGTTTCGGAAACTCCCAGAATACTACCACCGAATTTAAACTTTTTCATAACATTTACGTAGAAGAATACAGTTGCAAGCATTGATTGTAAATTAATGACTTTATATTCCTACGAAGAAATGTGAGCTAGGAACGTTTCTGGTGTGTATTGCAGTATGCCTCTTGCCTGATAAGCGAATCCTCGTGCAACCAAAACTTTCAAAATTTTTTCTGGGCATAAACGCTGCTTTATAAGAAGCTCAAGGGCGTGTGTATAGTTGCGGTTTAACTCTCGGACAGCCAAAACCTGCTGCTTTCGAGATAAAGCGTAGTCTTTACATTCTACTAGATATGCCAAAGTCATGTCTGGTTTAACCGCCAAAACGTCGCAGTGGTTTTGTCTCGTGAAAACTATAAAACCCTTCTTTCGGAAGGTTTCTGAAACTGTGTCTTCGAGTATTGTTCCGCTCATTTCAGGTTCAAATTTAAATCTTCTAGGGTGCGTGTTAAGTGTTTTTCGGTTCTATTGGACTAGGAAAGTTTAAATAAAAAGCGGTTTACTTCTAAGTTTGCTATAAAAAGGTATGGATGGCTTTAAATGGCAAGTCAAGCAGCCAGAGAATTCCGTCACATACTAAGAATAATAGATGCAGATATAGATGGCACTTTGAAGGTTCCATATGCCTTAAGAAAAATTAAGGGCATAAGCCTAAACTTGGCCCATGCCATACTTAAGAAGGCCGGAATCGACCCCCACATGAGGGCAGGTTTCCTAACAGAGGCTGAAGTTGAAAGGATAGAAGGAATAATAAAAGACCCTGGAAAACATGGCTTGCCCGGCTGGCTTCTCAATCGACGAAAGGACTTGGAAACTGGAAAGAATATGCACCTCATAAGTGCGGACCTAATCTTGAGAACAAAAATGGATATTGAAAAAATGAAGGAAATAAAATCTTGGCGGGGCTATAGGCATGCCTATGGTTTAAAAGTCAGGGGGCAGAGAACAAGAACCACGGGAAGAACTGGTAAGACCGTTGGAGTCAAAAAGAAGACGGCGGCTAAAGCGGGAGGGGGAGGAGGTGGCAAGTAGCCATGGGCGATCCTAAAAAACAGAAGAAAAAGTATGAAACTCCACGCTTTCCATGGCGTACGGATGTTTTGCAAGAAGAGCTTAAACTTTTGGGGCAGTATGGTTTAAGGAATAAACGCGAATTATGGCGTCATAAAACTATGCTCTCAAAGTTTAGAGGTATAGCCCGCTCACTTATAGGTAAACCTCCCGAGGAAAGGAAAAAAATGGAGGAAGAACTACTATCTCGTTTAAAAAAACTGGGCATAATTCATGAAACAGCGGTTTTAGACGACGTTCTCGACTTGACTGTTGAGGATATCCTTGAACGTCGCCTTCAAACAATAGTTTTCAGAAAAGGACTGGCTAAAACAATCTATCAAGCTCGCCAACTCATAACTCATGGGCACATAGTTATAGGAGGACAGCGTGTAACAGTGCCGAGTTACTTGGTAACGAGAGAAGAAGATAAGGTGGGTTATTCACCTGACAGTCCATTGGCTAACCCGAACCATCCAATACGCCAAATAATTGCAGTTACTCCGGCAGTCACGGCAAAAGAGGGAAAATCTGAAACGGTGAGAGGTGAAGAGTGAAAATGAGTAGCAGTGGTGGAACCGTGTCCACAGCAAAGAAAACTGAAAAGTGGGGTGTAGCTCACATTTACAGTTCCTACAATAACACAATAGTGCACATAACCGACCTTTCAGGGGCAGAAACCATAGCTCGTACATCTGGGGGAATGTTCGTAAAAGCCGATAGACTGGAGTCTTCGCCATATGCAGCCATGCGTGCAGCCACCGCAGCGGCAGAAATAGCCAAAGACAAAGGGATAACAGCCATCCACATAAAAGTGCGAGCACCAGGAGGACCTGGACCTAGAACACCGGGACCAGGTGCCCAAGCAGCTATAAGGGCCCTCGCACGGGCTGGTTTCCGCATAGGTCGCATAGAAGAGGTTACGCCCATACCTCACGACGGCACACGCAGACCTGGCGGCAGAAGAGGTAGAAGAGTCTAAAACATTTATTTTTGAGTAGGTTTCATGCAACTCATAGAAAAATTGAAATAATGCACTGGTACTCTATTCAACGGCATCTGCGGTTAAACGCATACTTACGGTGGGTTAACTTCAAGTGGAAATAAAAGTGTTGGGAAAAGACGAAAACACTATGAGTCTTTTGATAAAAGGAGTGGACACGCCGTATGTCAACGCTTTGAGAAGAAACGTTTTGGCAGAAGTCCCGTGTATGGCGATTGATGAAGTGGTCATTATTGAAAATTCATCCGTGTTACATGATGAGATTATAGCCCACAGACTTGGGCTTATACCATTAAAAACGGATCTTGACGGCTACAATCTTCCAGAAGAATGCACGTGCAAAAGCGAGTTTGGATGCAACCTATGCAGAGTCACCCTCACATTGGATCGAGAAGCGAAAGATGAAACAGTGACGGTGTATTCCGGTGAACTTGTTTCTGAAAACCCAAGCATAGTGCCAATAAGCGATAAAATCCCAATTGTTAAACTTGCAAAAGGGCAAAGGCTGAGGCTTGAAGCCTACGCAAGACTGGGGAAAGGCAAAAACCACGCTAAGTGGCAACCTGTCTCTACATGCACATACAAGTATCTACCAAAGATAGAGATTAACAGCCAAAACTGTGACGCCTGTGGAGAATGCGTTAACATCTGCCCCAGAAAAGTCCTAACAAAAAGGGAGGGCAAAATAGAAGTTCGCGAGTTATTTGCTTGTACCTTATGCAATGACTGTGCTGATGTCTGTCCAAAAGAACCTCCGGCAATAAAAGTTGAATGGGAGAAAAATGCTTTCATATTCAACTTGGAATCCACCGGGAGCCTTCCACCAGAGAGAATAATGGTTGAAGCTGTGAAAATTTTGGAGAAACAACTGAAAGAATTTGCATCCCAAATCGAGGTGCAAAAGCTTGAAAGAAGTTAAAGCGACAAATCCGGAGCTTGTAGAACTTATTCGCTTTCTTAAGAGGCAAAGCCGCGAACAAAAAGCGGCAATATGGAAAACTATAGCTGAGAAACTGGCGGCTGCTAGGAGACGACGAATAGCCGTTAACATAAGTCGAATAAACCGGTACACCGACAAGAACGAGACTGTTGTTGTTCCCGGCAAGGTTTTAGGCGCAGGTGAGTTAAACCATCCAGTAACGGTTGCAGCCTTCGCTTTCTCGGAAAAGGCTAAACATAAAATAGAGAATGCAAAGGGAAAATGTCTCACCATACATGAGCTTGTCAAGAAAAATCCGAAAGGTTCAAATGTCAAGATTATAGGGTGAAGCTGGAATGGAGGAGCTGAAGGAGTTCACGGTGATAAATGCTGACGGACTTATTCTTGGAAGGATGGCAAGTATAATAGCTAAACGCCTTTTAAAAGGCGAGAAAATAGCTGTTGTAAACGCTGAAAAAGCAGTAATTTCCGGCAAAAAGAAAAGCAAGGTGGCAGAGGCAAAGGAATTTCTTGAGGTAGGCTACCCTGGGAAAGGTCCCTTCCACTATAGGAGGCCTGACAGAATTTTGAGAAAAACCGTCAGGGGTATGCTTCCGTATAAACAGCCTAAAGGCAAACAAGCCTTCAAAAGATTAAGGGTTTTCATAGGTGTTCCAGAAGAACTTAAAAATGTAAAGATGGAAACCATTGAGGAGGCTCAAGCCAAAAAGTTAACATGCTCCTACTTTACTCTTGGAGAATTTGCAAAAGAAATAGGCTGGAGCGGAGAGTAAAATATGCCAATGGCAAAAAGGGTTTTGGTTGTCAGCGGGAAAAGAAAAACAGCTATAGCAAGAGCCATCGTTAAACCAGGAATAGGTAGAATAAGAATCAATAAAACACCCTTAGAGATCTACGAGCCTGAAATTGCCCGCCAAAAAATAATGGAGCCACTTATCCAGGCTGGAGACGAGGTTTGGAAACAACTGGACATAGACGTAAAAGTATGGGGTGGCGGATACATGGGACAAGCAGAGGCGGCCAGAATGGCCATCGCAAACGCCTTATTGAAATGGACGAAAAGTGCGCAACTGCGAACAGCTTTCATTGAGTATGACAGAACTATGGTTGTTGGAGACCCCAGAAGAAAAGAGCCTAAAAAATTTGGAGGACCCGGTGCGAGAGCGCGAGATCAGAAAAGCTATAGGTAAATGGAGGACTTATATGATCATACCTGTAAGATGTTTCACATGTGGCAAACTTATTGGAGATAAGTGGGAGGAGTTTGCGCGGAGAGTAAAAACTGGTGAGGATGCTAGCGACGTTTTAGACAGCTTGGGAATTAAGAGGTATTGTTGTCGTCGTATGCTTCTCTCTCATGTTGAAATTATAGATGAGGTTTTACGTTTTTATAGAGAGGCTGAGAAGAGAAAGGAGGCTAGAAACTACTATTACCAAGAGTAATCGCGGGGAATTTGTGGTATGTCCACAGTTATTGAAGACGTTATCGCCAGAAAAGTTTTCAATAGCCGGGGCGAAGAGACAATAGAAGTTGATGTAATCACTAACTCTGGGTTTGGAAGGGCATCCGCTCCAGCCGGAAAAAGCCGCGGCAAAGCCGAGGTTGTATATTTCCCTCAAGGCGGGGTGGATGAGGCAATAAAAAAGGTTGAAGAGCTTGTGGCTCCAGAACTTATAGGATTGAACGCCGACTTTCAAGAGGAAATAGACCGAATTCTTCATGAAATAGACAACACAAAGGATTTTAGGATAATAGGAGGAAACACAGCCTTCGCGGTCTCTTTGGCGAATGCGGAAGCCGCAGCCAATTCTTACGGTATTCCTCTATTCCAGTATTTGGGCGGCTATGCTGCCCGTGAGCTTCCATATCCTCTTGGAAACGTTATTAGTGGTGGAAGCCACACGAGTGGCAAGGCTCCAGACTTTCAAGAGTTTCTGGTTCTACCGCATGGCGCCGACTCCTTCATAGAAGCAGCAAAAGCGAACATCACAGTTCACAGGAAAATTGGAGACCTTCTGGAAAAGAAGGATAAATTGTTCGGCCACGGAAAAAGCGACGAAGGCGCATGGACAGCTAACATCACAAACCTTGATGCATTGGAAATCTTAACACAAACTTGCGAAGAAGTTAGCAATGAAGTTAACTTTAAATGTAGCCCCGGCGTTGACGCAGCAGCGTCCACCCTTTGGAATGGCAAAATTAAAAAGTACGTATATCAGAGGGAAGGCAAAGAACTAGACTCTGGGGAGCAATTAGAGTTTATCCGTCAAATCGTCGAAAAATATCATTTGGCTTACATTGAAGACCCCTTTCATGAGGAAGACTATGAAAGCTTTGCGGAATTGACAAAAAAATTGAAAAACTGTTTGGTTTGCGGAGACGACCTTTTCGTTACAAACAATGAGAGGTTAACCCATGGAATTAAGATGCATGCCGCCAATGCTGTCATAATAAAGGTGAATCAGGTTGGCACCTTAACAGATGCTTTGGAAACAATCGAAACAGCTAAAAGAGCTGGATGTATCCCGGTTATATCTCACCGTTCAGGAGACACCTGTGACTGGCACATAGCTCATTTGGCTGTAGCCTTTAAATGTCCAATCATAAAAACTGGTGTGGTTGAAGGGGCTAGAATAGCGAAGATAAACGAATTAATAAGGGTGGAGGAATTCTTAGGAGACAGAGCTAAAATGGCTGAGCTCCGAATGTTATAAAAATGGGGTGTAGAAATTGACGGCTGAAGGGGAGGCGAAAAAAGAGAAATTCGAGGAAGAAACCAGCGTTAGCGCAGAAGAAGAACTTTTACTACCTCGGGACACGTTGCTGTCAGCTGGGATACACATAGGAACAAGAATGAAAACGAAAGATATGGAACAATTCATATATCGTGTTAGACCAGACGGACTATTTGTGCTAGACGTTAAAAAAACAGATGAACGAATACGGGTTACGGCTAAATTCTTAGCAAGGTTTAACCCTTCTAGAATAGTGGCTGCGGCAGCGAGACTTTACGCTCAAGAACCTGTCAGAAAATTCTGTGAATTGACAGGCGCAACGCCTGTTATAGGGCGTTTTATTCCAGGACTGCTGTCTAACCCTTTATATCCAAACCGTATTGAACCCGACGTTCTAATAGTCTCCGACCCGAGAGCGGACTTTCAAGCCGTAAAAGAGGCTGCTTCTGTTGGTATTCCAGTTGTGGCCTTATGCAGCACTGACAACGATTTTTCCGGAGTGGATTTAGTGATTCCAACAAACAACAAGGGAAGAAGAGCGCTTGCCGTTATATACTGGCTTCTAGCTAGACAAGTGCTTCGTGAAAGAGGAGAGCTTCCACCAGATAAAGATCCATCGCTGTCCATTGAGGATTTTGAGGCTAAGATCTCCAAAGAGGAGGAGGGCAGCTAACATAGTGGCTAGGGTTCGATACCCATGTCAGGCTGGAGCCTTCTATGCTGGAACAGCTGAAGCCTTAAAAAGACAGATTGAGAAATGCTTTCTGCATGAACTTGGGCCTGGAAAGATTCCATCCGTTGCCGAGGCTGGAGCTCGACATATAATCGGGCTTGTTTGTCCTCATGCGGGGTACATGTATTCTGGTCCGGTCGCAGCCCATGCGTATTACAGTTTGGCGTTGGATGGTAAACCAGACGTCGTGGTTCTTTTTGGGCCTAATCACACGGGTTATGGAAGCGCCCTAGCCATCATGAATGAAGGTGTTTGGCGCACCCCCCTTGGTGACGTTGAAGTTGATGCTGATACAGCTGACCAGATTGTAAGGGAGTCCCGCATTGTAGATGTCGACGAGGTTGCTCATCGTTATGAACATTCAATTGAAGTCCAACTTCCTTTTTTGCAGTATCTTTTCGGTTCAAGATTTAGGATTGTGCCCATCTGCTTTTTAATGCAGGATTTACACTCCTCTATGGAGGTTGGACAGGCTACGGCTAAAGTTTTGGCTGGGAAAAACGCTGTGATAATCGCTTCTTCGGATATGACTCACTACGAGCCGCATAAAGTGGCGGAACGAAAGGACAAGCTTGCCCTTCAAGCTGTCGAAAAAATGGATGAAGCGAAGTTTTATTCGATCATCGAAGAACATCGAATCACCGCGTGTGGCTACGGCCCTATAGCTGCTCTCATCACGGCTGCAAAGGTTTTAGGGGTGAAAGAAGCAAAATTATTATGTTACAAAACCAGTGGAGATGTTAGTGGCGACTACTCAGCCGTTGTTGGGTATGCCGCCATGCAATTTACAAAATAGGGTTTAGCATGGGGGCGGCTGTTGCTTCAGCTCCGGCAAAAGTAATCATTTTCGGAGAGCACTTCGTTGTTTACGGTGAACCAGCCATCGTCTTAGCTATCGATAAAAGAGCTTACGCTAGAGTGGAAACTAGACAGGATAAAAAGTTACTTATATGTTCACAAAATCTTGGCTTGTCAGCCTTTTTTGAAAACAGCAACATCAAAGTGGAAAAAGGAGAACCCCGAGAAGCTAAAATGAAACTTGAACCAATAAGATGCGCTGTAGAAAAAGTCTTAGAAAAAACTGGAGAAAAAGTTGGCTTAACCGTAGAAGTCAATTCGACAGTACCAGTTGCCGCTGGTTTAGGTTCATCTGCAGCCGTAGCTGCTGCCGTTGCAGCAGCGGTCAGTGCGGTGTTAAACATTAAAATGTCAAAAGAAGATGTTTTCCGTATAGCCCTCGAGGCTGAAAAAATTATGCACGGCACCCCCTCCGGCGTTGATCCTGCAATATCGACTTTTGGTGGAACAATGCTATTTCAATTGGACACGGGGTTTAAACCCCTTGAGGTTAAAACTGAAGTACCCCTTGTTATTGGCAACACGGGTGTTGAAAGGTCAACTCGTGTGCAAGTTGAAAAAGTTCGCGAGTTGAAGTATAAGTATCCGCAAATTGTTGAGCCAATGATGCGGGCTGCCCGCGAAATAGTTTTACAAGCTATTGAAGCCTTGAAAAAAGGAGACCTGGAAACTCTCGGTGAATTAATGAACATAAACCACGCGTTGTTATATGGCTTGGGAGTTTCAGATGAATCTCTGGAGTGGCTGATAAACACAGCCAAAAAAGCCGGGGCATTAGGCGCAAAACTAACCGGAGCGGGTGGTGGCGGCTGCATGATAGCCCTAGCATATAAAGATAAACTTAACAAAGTTCTGGAGGCTGTTCAGAGAGCCGGAGCCAACGCCTTCATAGCTAAAAAGACAGATGAAGGGGTTAGAATTGAGTCAAGCTAAACCAACTGTTCTGAAAATAGGTGGTTCAGTTATAACAGATAAAAGTAAAGAAATGGAAGTTAGAATGGATGCAATAAGCCGTCTAGCCGACGAAATACTTGAAGCAAACCTCAAAAACCTGATAATTGTTCACGGTGGGGGAAGTTTCGGTCACCCCACGGCTCAGAAACATGCGATAAAAGAAGGTTTCAAAAACGAAAGCCAAATCATAGGATTCGCGGAAACACACCATGTTATGACAGTGCTTAATGGACTTTTCATGGATGCCCTTATATGGCGGGGCATCCCAGCTGTAAGTGTCACACCGTCTTCCTGTATAATGACGAAAAATGGAAGAATAGCATGTTTTGAAGATGCACCGTTAAGGCTTTTAATGAGGATGGGTTTTATTCCAGTCCTCTACGGGGATGCTGTCCTCGACACCGAACTAGGCTTCACAATATTGTCAGGCGACCAGCTAACCTCTTTCCTGGCTTTAAAATTTGACGCTGAAAAAATTTTGATAGGTGTGGATGTAGACGGCCTATATGACGATGATCCAAAGAATAATGTTAACGCAAAAATGTTTGAACGTTTGACATTAGATGAACTTAGAAGAGTTCAGGGGAAATTAGGTGTTTCAAATGTTTGCGATGTCACTGGTGGTATGCCCAACAAAATTGCAGAGCTTATACCCGCTATAGAGCATGGAATTCGTGTTCTAATAGTTAATGCTTCTAAACCAAGATATCTCTATAAAGCTCTTAGGGGAGAAAAAGTTAAGGGCACAATCATAGAGAAGGAATGATGTTGGCTGAGAAAACTGAAAAAAGGAAAGCGGATCATATTAGAATAGCAACAACTCATAACGTGCAGTCGAAGAAGAACACCACGGGATTTGAGGATGTACACTTCGTCCACAGAGCATTGCCGGAAATAGACAAAGAGAAAATAGACACGTCCACTACAGTTTTTAATCATAAGTTTTCGGCGCCAATAATGGTAAGCGCCATAACTGGTGGGACAAGTGAAGCAAGGAAAATAAATGCAGTAATTGCCACGGTTGTCGAGGAGCTTGGTCTTGGGATGGGTGTGGGAAGTCAGAGAGCCGCGCTGGAAGACAAGCGTCTTGAGAAAACCTTTGCAATCGTTAGAAAAAAAGCGCCAACAGCATTTATTGTGGCGAACTTAGGTGGGGTGCAGCTTACTCGTGGATACGGCATTAAAGAGGTACGAAAAGCTGTAGAAATGATCGATGCGGATGCCATTGCAATACATTTAAACCCGCTTCAAGAAGCTGTACAGCCTGAGGGTGAAACAAGCTTTAGGGGCGTCCTTGAAAAGATAGGGGAAATCGCCAAAGAACTTGATAGGCCAGTGATAGTGAAAGAGACTGGTGCCGGGATAGCCGCCGAAGAGGCAAGAAAACTTGAGAACGTAGGTGTAAAGGGCATAGATGTAAGTGGCACTGGTGGCACGAGTTTTGCGGCTGTCGAGTTTTTTCGTGCAAAAGGTGGAAGAAACTTTCACCGTCGAAGATTAGGTGAAGTTTTTTGGGATTGGGGTATACCCACTGCAATAAGCGTGGTTGAAGTAGCTCAAACGGTGAACATCCCAGTTATAGCTTCGGGGGGAATACGCAGCGGATTAGACGCAGCTAAAGCACTGGCTCTTGGAGCAAGCCTTGCAGGTCTTGCTCAGCCAGTTTTGCAAGCGGTTGTTGAAGGAGGTGTTAAGAAAACCAGGAAAGTGTTGGGCTTTCTTATTGAAGAATTAAAGAACGCGATGTTTCTTACAGGAGCTGAAAATCCGCAACATTTACAGAGGGTGCCCCTTATTATAATTGGAAAAACAGCAGAATGGCTGAGATTAAGAGGGTTCGATTTAGAAGCTTACGCCAGAAGGAGCGAAATTAAATTTGAACATTGAAAAACTGTTAGAAGAAAAAGCTTCCATCATAAATAGGGCTATTGAAAAGTATATTCCAAGAATATTTTCCAAGGAGGCGCTAATCTTCAAAATCAACCAGCCCAGATACTCTTACAACATAGGAGCGCTAAACAAGGCTATAGCTGAACCTGTATGGGAATTTCTAGATAGGGGCGGAAAACGCTGGCGTCCTACTCTGTTTTTGTTGATATGCGAAGCGTTAGGCAAAAATTCAGAGGAGTATGTGGACTACGCCATAATTCCAGAGGTTGTTCACAACGGAACCCTGATCATTGACGACATTGAAGATTCATCTGAATACCGCAGAGGAAAACCTTGCACCTACAAGATTTATGGCTTAGACATAGCCCTAAACGCTGGAAACACTATGTATTACTTGCCACTTTTGCCTTTGATGGAAAATAGGGATAAAATAGGCTGCGAAAAACTGGCCAAAGTGTACGAAATATACGTACAGGAGATGATAAACCTAAGTCTTGGACAAGCCATGGACATAACATGGCACAGAGGACTAGCAAATGCTGACCAAATAAGCGAAGAAGATTATCTGCAGATGTGTGCTTACAAAACAGGGACTCTGGCGAGAATGGCTGCAAAAATCGCCGCAGTGCTTGCCGACGCTGACGACGAGCTTGTTGAAAAGCTTGGAATATTTGCTGAAAGCATTGGCATAGCCTTCCAAATTCAAGATGACATTTTAGACTTAGTTGGAGAAGAGTTTGCAGAAAAGAAAGGCGGCCGCGGGCAAGATATAACCGAGGGAAAGCGCACATTAATGGTCATCCACACTTTAAAAGTTGCAAACGCCAAAGATAGAAAGCGTCTTATCGAAATTCTTAAAATGCACACTTCAGACCAAAAGCTAAGAGATGAGGCGATAGCAATAATGCAAAAATATGGCTCAATAGAATATGCCAAAAATTTTGCGAGAAAAATCTTGGAAGAAAGTTGGAAAAGTGTGGATGAACTTCTTCCAAGATCAGAGGCAAAAGAAAAGTTAAACGCCTTCGCAAGATTTCTCATTGAGAGAAAAATATAATCCCATAAGCGAGCTTCGAGGCTTTCAGTCTTGAATGAGATAGCGCTAAAGGAAATTGAGGAGTTAGCCCGCAAAATTGCTCTACTTAATGCTGTAAAGCATGATGGTAAAGCCCAAGCTGGGCCGGTTATTGGTAAACTTTTGGCTGAAAGACCTGAACTGCGAACAAGGGTAAAGGAAATAACAGTCCTTGTAACAAAGATAGTGGGCGAAGTTAACAGTCTTTCCCTAAACGATCAAAGACGAATTGTTGAGAAAAATTGGCCTGAGGCTCTTGTAAGGGAAAAGGTTGAAGTGGAGAAAACGCTTCCGCCATTGCCCAACGTTGACAAATATCCAATGATTGTGACACGTTTTTCGCCTAATCCTGACTGCGTTCTTCATCTGGGCTCAGCCAGAGCAATAGTTCTCTGCCATGACTATGCCCGCATGTACCATGGGAAATTTATTCTACGTTTTGAAGATACGGATCCAAAAGTGAAAAGGCCCGTTTTAGAGTTTTACGACCGCATACGCGAGGACCTTGCTTGGCTTGACTGCAAACCAGATGAGGAATTCATCCAAAGCGACAGAATCCCATTATACTATGAGTATGCAAAGAAGCTTCTCGAGGCCGGTGACGCCTACGTGTGCACGTGTTCCCCTCAAGTTTTCAGAGAGAGAATACTTGCCAAAACGGCCTGTCCATGCCGCAGTTTGCCGCCAGAGACCCATATGGAAAGATGGCAACGTATGTTGGACGGCTTGTATGGCGAAGGCCAAGCCGTAGTGCGGATAAAAACTGATTTAAACCATCCAAACCCAGCGGTTAGGGACTGGCCGGCTTTACGTGTTATAGACACTGAAAAGTTTCCCCATCCAAGGGTTGGAAGCAAATACCGTGTCTGGCCTCTCTACAATTTCGCATGCGGGCTCGACGACCACTTGATGGGAGTTACCCACATTATACGCGGCAAAGAACATTTGACAAACATGGCTCGCCAAGAATATATGTACCATCATCTAGGATGGAAGTATCCGGAGGCCATACACTACGGTAGACTTAAAATTGTGGGGGCACACCTTAGCAAATCGAAAATTGTCCAAGGAATAAGAGAAGGCATCTACAAAGGCTGGGACGACCCGAGACTGGCAACTTTTGCCGCATTAAGAAAACGTGGAATAACGTCAGCAGCCATAAGAAAGCTCATTATTGATGTTGGCCCAAAAACTTCAGACGTCGTCCTAAGCTGGGAGAACCTCTATGCATACAATAGAAAATTCTTGGATCCGGAGGTGAACCGTTACTTTTTTGTGCCAAGCCCAATTCAACTTACAGTGTACAAAGTTCCAAAAACTTTTACCGTTAAGATTAGGCTACACCCAGAGCGCTTGGAAAGAGGATATAGAGAATATACCATAAAACCCACAGAACAAGGTGAAGTCCTCTTCTGGATCTCAAAGAACGACTTGAAAAATCTAGGCGTTGGAAAGATTGTGCGTCTCATGGAACTTTTTAACATTAAAGTTGAAAACGTTGAAGTATATGCTGTTGAAGCATCCTTCCTAAGCGAATCCTACGATGATGCGAAAAAAGCTGGGGCTCCCTTAATCCACTGGGTTCCCATAGGGGCAGATGCGCCGTGTAAAATTGTTATGCCAAATGCTACAATTATCGAGGGTGTAGCTGAAAAAGCCTGTAAAAACTTAAGAATTGGCGATATAGTGCAGTTTGAAAGATTCGGCTTTGCAAGGATAGACAAAGTTAATAGTAAAATCTTAGCCTACTTTGCTCACAAGTAAAAAGGAGTAGTAACTATGCGAGAGCAAGACAAAGTGATTCTATGGCCGGCATATTTTGACGCAACGAAAACCCGGGGTGAGGGAAGGAAAATACCGAAAAATTTAGCCGTACCATCGCCTAAAATCGCTGAACTAAAAGAAGCAGCTGAAAAACTAGGCCTTGAACATGAACTGGTTTTTGATGTTTGTTATCCAAAGACACCTTGGCTTAAAACTGGCATGCTTCTAGTCGTCAAAAAAGAGTCGAAAACTCAGATTCTTAAGAAAGTCGCTAAACAACTACATAAAATCCGCAGCGTCGCAGCCACGAAATAGCTCAGTCAGCTTCTTCCTTGCTTATTAAAACAGCGTTTATTACACCATTCTGTCCAGGACGAGATGTAACACGCGCTAATCCTAAATTGGTTTCTATAATTGTGCCTTTTGTTATTACACCCCTTCTATCGTAGTCTACGTTCGCCGGATTTTTGACAACGCGAAGTATTTCAGCTTTTTCAGTCTTTCCGGTTTTCACGTCGGTTACGCAAGCGTATTTTTCGCTTAAAACTCTAACCTTAAGGTTGCCACCCCTCCTTCGTTCAAACTTTCTTTTAGGCTCGCCAAGGGTTGTTTCAACGGGAAAAGATCCTTGCTCAAACTTTCGTTTTCCTCGGTAAGGCTTCTTTTTTCCTCCTGTTGGTTTTCTTTTATGCAAGTCACCGTGCCAAACAGACATATTTTAACCCTCTCTTGGGCTGTTCACTATCCATTGCTTAAAATATAAATCTATCCGTGTCAACAGCTATATTTCCGAATTAACGACCGTCCCCTCTGCCGCTCTATCTTTTTCCAGAATTTTTTTCAGTTCCCTCTTCATTGTTGGCATGTCGTGGCTTAAGCCAAAATAGTCTGCAAAATAGTCGGTGGTCTTCAAGACCAATGAACGCCCTTTTCTTTCAGAGGCGATTAATCCCATTTCTTTGAGCAATTTTATATGTCCATAAGCATGATGCCCCCGCACTTCCACGACTCGTTTTTGGGGCACTGGCTGCCTTAAGGCTATATACGCCAAAGTTTTAAGCGGGCCTGTGGAAAGGAGAGGACGCTTAACAAGTTTTCTTACATGCGGCGTGAACTCGGTTTTAAGTTGAAGGACATATCTTTCATCTTTTAATTCTAAGATTTCTAGGGCAGTGTTTCGGTTGGCATATTCCTGCATTAGCGTTTTTACAAGCATTTTCACCTTATTTTTTGACTTAGTTTTCAGGACAGAGCAAAGCTCTGAAATAGTTAACGGCCGGCCGGCAACGTATAATGCAGCCTCAACTAGGGCTAGCTCATTTAAAGTTTTTTCTTGATTGCTTTGAGCTAACTTGTTAAGCGCGCTTTTCGGTTCCTGCAGTGTTAAGTCCTCCAATGGTTATGTAAATTTCCTCGTTTTCTTCATCTTGCCATAACCCTATCTTTTCATTTTGAGCTAGGAAAAGCAAAAGAATAAATGTGCGTATAGCCTCCAACCTTGTCATACCCTTGATTAGCGTTGAAAACTGTATTATCCCGGCACCTTTCACCATTTCAGAAATCAACTTGTAAAGCTTCTCCATCTGAAGCTCAATTTCCATAAGATAATAATCGATCTGTGGAAGAATTTCAGAGGGCGTCGGAAGGACCTGTTCAGGCATAACCCTTTGCGGTTTAAGAAGAATTTCCCCTTTTAAAACGTCTTCTAACACTTCCAACAAATGTTTTATTGTTGTGGAGGTTAGCTCGTATCTGAGGGGAAGAAAGAGCGGCGGAGGCAAAAAATCCTGCGAAGGCTTCGGCGGAGATGGAGGCTCTTCAAGCTGCAGCAGCAACTTTGACTTCATTAAGTATATTAAGGCTGAAGAGTCTAAAGCCACTCCGGATGCCCGGAAATCTATCTGCCCCGTTTTCTCCATCTCCTCCAGAAAAGTGGTGAGCAGATATGCAATGTTAATATTCCATGGGGTCAACTTCTCCAGTTTGTGAAACTCAAAGAGAATGTTCCATGGTGGACGGAGATAAAAGGGTTTTTTAATAACCGTTGCCATCTAGCTTGGCACCTCAAGGAATTTTGCTGAAATAACATTTGAGACACCGTTACGCCCGTAAACACCATACACTTTCTGTGCTTTGTTAACCATCTCAGGCTTTAACGTAATAATGATAAACTGTGTCTTCTCCGACTCTTCTAATAATAAGTCGGCAAGTTTCGAAACGTGGAAGGCGTCTAAGTGCGCATCCACCTCATCCATGATATAGAAGGCTGCTGGTGTGAATTCCTTCAAGGCAAACAGAAATGCTACAGCAGCCACGGAACGCTCTCCGCCGCTTGCCCCGCTGACAACTATGGATGGTTTATTTGGAAACTGAACAACCATTTCTATTCCGCCAGCAAATGGGTCTTCCACATTCTCAAGTTTGAGGGTGGCGAATCCCCCTCCAGTAAGTTTTGAGAAATACCTTTGCAGGTTTTGATTAATCTTCTCGTAGGCTTCCATGAATGCTTTGCGTTTTTTGCTTTCAATTTCCTCCATAAACTTCAATATCGCCTGTTTTTCCCTTTCAAGCTCGTTCATTCGAATGGACAACTCTTTGTAACGAGAGATCTGCTCCGCGTAATGCGACAAAGCAAGCTGATTTACCGCTTCTATCCTTTCAAACTCAAACTTCAACATTCTTAGGGAAGCTTCTGCTTCCTCAACTTCTTTAGCGGTGACTTCCAAAGGTTTTTCGTAACCAAATTGCTTCAGTTGTTTTTGCCACTGTTCAAGTTGTATTAGCGCTGTTTGAATGTTCAACTGATACTGGTTCCACAAGCGGTCTGTTTCCTCGTATTCAGCATCAAGCTTACGAAGCACCTTGTCAATTTCGTCTATTTGAGATGTAAACTTTTGAGCTTCCTCTTTGGCGGATAAAACGTTTTTGGAAAGTTCAACACGGCTTCTCTCTAAATCTGCTAACTCTTGTTTTAATTTTTCCCTTTCCTGTAGAGCTTCCTCAACTTCGCTTTCCACTTTTTTAAGTTGCTGTTCAACTCTGGACAATTCAATTCGAGCGTTTTTATATCCCATTCTCAAAACGTTGTCATATTGAGACTGAAGGGTTGAAATTTCCGTTTGGACGGCGCCAAGTTTCTGCCTCAGAGTATTTATCTCTTCGGAAATTTTTTCCCGTTTGGTTTCCATCTCTTGGATGTTTGCTGGGTCGACTTTGCGTCTCAAAATTATTAATTCATTTTGAAGCCTGCGAATTTCCTTTTGTATAACGGTTTTCTCTGCTTTACATGTCCATATTTTCGATTTTTCAGCTTCAATTTCGCTTTCAACTCGTTTAATGTTAGAAGTTATCCTTCTAATGTTTGCTTTTGTTCTTCTTATGCTCCTTTTAACTCTGGCTATCTCCCTGTCAAGCATGGTTATGGCATCAGATAAGCGGGCAATCTCAACACGGGTCTTGTCTATCTCTCCTTCTAAAGAGGAGATGTCATTTTCTCTCCTTAAAAGGTGCTGTTGCAAAGCAGTAACAGCTTCATCCAAGCTCTTTATCGCTGCCTCGCTTGGAATTATAGCTGAAAAATCTATTGGAGCTCGATAGTAACCGCTTTCAAGGGCGCCTCCTGGCTCATATAAGTCACCATTCACCGTAACCGTTCTATAACCTTCATTAGATAAAGCTAAAGCTGTTTTATCTTCTTGAACAACAATAGTGTCACCAAAGACAAAGTACACCGCGGGCTCGTATTGTTTTGCACATTTAATGAAAGAGAAAGCTGCACCGTTAACTCCCTCCCTATTCGGTACTTCGACTGGTTTAGTGTTGGAGATTCCTTCAAGCGGTATTATCTTTATGCGTCCAAGCTTCATTCTTCGCAGTGTTTCAGTACACGTGAAGGCTGTGTCAAAATCCTTCACGACTATTGCATCCAACCAGCCACCAGCAGCAACTTCTATTGCTTGCTGGTAAGCCTTGTCGATTTTTATTAGATTACGCAGTCTCCCATAGACTCCAGGTATTACGCCTAACTCGCCTAACTCCTCTATGCTTCTCAAGGCTTTTTCTTCGGCGGCTATGGTTTCTGCAAGCTCCCTCTGGGTGGCGAATTCTACAACAGCTTCGCGTGCTGAGTCCGCTATTTTTCCAGCTTCAGCTATTTCCCGTTCTATGGCTTCCTTTTGGGCTATTCTTCTTTCAAGCATGTATTCTAGGCTTTTTAGCTGATTTTTCTGTTCTTTTTGCACTTTTTCCAACTCGTCTATAGATTTTTCAAGCTCGCTGAGAGTTAATGCAAGCCGCTCTTTCCGTTCGTTTAAGTCTTTAAGTCTTCTCTCGCGGATTTTTATTGCCGTCTGACTTTTAGCTTGCTCAGACCTCAAAAATGCAAGTCTCCTGTAGTTTTTGTCGATCTGTGATTCTATTTCGCGGATTTTTTTACTATTTTCGCCGAGGTTTTCCCAAAGCTGTGCAGCATCCTTTGCAAGTGCATCATGTTTCGCTTGTTTTTCGTTGATTTCGTTTAAAATACGCTCATACTCAGCCCTTAAGCGTCTTATTTTTAAACGGTTTTCGCGAATTTCATCTCTAATGGTCCTATATTGTTGGAGATTGTTTTCTCTGACTTTTCTGAGGCCTTCAACGCTTGTCTTTCCCGAGGTTATCTTCGTAGTTAACTCTGTAATTTTGGACTTAAGTTCACCTATTTTCATCTGGACTTTTAAAACTTGTGAGCTACCCTCTTCAACAATTTCAGAGCTCAGTTTCCGCCATTCACTTTCAACTTCTTTGCGCTTAAGCCTATATTGGTCACGGATAGCTTTAATTTTTTCAAGCCTATCCTTAATTTTTTCAGCTTGAGCTGAATCATGTTCTATCTTCGACCTGATTTTTGCAATGTCGTGGGACAGTTTGATAGCTTCGAACTTTTTTATCTCATTTTTGAGAAAGTTGTATCTGAGAAGTTCGTTGCGCTCTCTTTCTAGGTCCTCAACGCGTCTCTGAACTTCGTCGATTCTTCCCATGGCAGTGCGTATTGAAAGGTCTGCAGCGCGTAGCTTCTCTTCAGCTTCAGCTTTTTCCGCATCATATTGGGCGATCCCAACTAAATCCTCAATTATTTTTCGTCTCTCGATCGGGGAGATATCTGCTAATCGTGTTATGGTACCTTGTAAAACTATGTTTTGGCTTGTCGGACTCATTCCCGCCATGGAAAGGATTTCCGTGAGATAAGCTCTTGAAACTCTTCTTCCGTTCAGTCTGTAAACGCTTTGGCCGTTTCGGTAAACTTCACGTGAAATCGTGACTGTGTTTGTGTCAACTGGTATGCGTCCGTCAGAATTATCAAACTGTATAACCACCTTGGCCATTTTCGCTTTTTCTAAACCAGCTTTCTCAGAGCCTTGAAAAATAAGTTTTGCAGCGTTTTCAGCTCTAAGTCTTTTGACGCTTAATTCGCCTAAAGCAAACAAAACCGCGTCCAAAATGTTTGTTTTCCCACTGCCATTGGGTCCTGTTATAGCAGTGAACCCTTTGTCTAAAAGAATCTTAACAGTTTGAGGTCCGAATGATTTGAAGCCCTTAAGCTCTATTTTTTTGATGTAGGGCATTAAACTACGCCCTCACCCCGCATGAAACCGCCAGCACTTTATTTTTGGACTCAATTCTGTAAGTTTTCTCTATAAAAGTCTTACATTAGCATGCTTTAACGGTTATGCACTTTAAAACAGCTATTTCTCTGTCTTTAAACTATACTTTGTAGCTATTTTCTTGACAAACTTTTTAACACTCTCGTCTTCGCCATAAACAAGCAAATACCCGTCAGCTTGTGTTTCAAATGAAAGATTTAACTCTTCGGCTAAAGCCTTTAATGTGTCGAGAGGTATCTCATTCGATGACTTAACGCGAATCCAACGTTGTTCCCTTGGCAATCCTGGAACAAACCTTGAAACACCTTCGTCCTCATCGATTTTTCTGCTGGCTTCTTCTAGCTTTTCAAGCCATTCTTCAACATATTTTTCTCCAAACTTTTGCCCTTCCGAAATAAGATAAGACTCCACATTGTTTAGGCATTCCTCGATTTTCTGGCTTGTTTCAAGCCTTGAAGGGTCAGCCTTCAAGACATTGATTAAAATTCGCGCGTATTTCAAGTCGTCAAAAATGTTGGAAGGGATGGAAACACCTTTTTTACGGAAGTCTGTAACCATTTCCTCAAGAACTTTCCAAACACTCAAGTAGCCCATGCATAGCCCACAATAATCTTGCTAACGCACTATAAAATGGTTATCAGCAAAAATGCGATTAATGACATAACCAAAATTTCAATTGTAACATCTATCTAATAACTTGCTTGATGTTTTGACATTTGTGTTCATTTGGTTCGCAACTTAAGTTTTTCGCCTAACAGAAGCTATCATAAATCTACAAGTGTGGTGTGTGGTGTCCTCTCGAAAGCGAAAAATAAGTGTGAAAACAGACCACCAAGGAAAAGGTTTTTAGTTAAGTTGTTATATGTGTGTTCAGCAAGCATTTAGTAGTGTGGAGTTGATGTTTAATGTCCGTGTTTGCAGCTCCGGGTGCGTATGACCGCGCCATAACCGTTTTCTCGCCCGACGGTAGGCTCTTTCAAGTTGAATACGCCATGGAGCTTGTCAATCGGGGAGCGACAATCTTGGGAATAAAATGTCCTGAAGGCGTTGTTTTAGGGGCTGAGGAAACAGTTGAACCTCTTGAAGAGTCTGAAACTTCTTGGAAAATTTTTAAAATTGACGAACATATTGGTGCAGCCATAGTTGGTTTAAGCTCTGATGCTAGAGTTTTGATTGATAACGCTAGAATTTATGCACAGAGTAATAGGCTGACTTATGATGAGCCAATTGACGTGGAAGTTGTAACCAAGCGGGTATGCGATATAAAGCAGCTTTACACTCAGCATGGAGGAGTTAGACCGTTCGGCGTTTCGCTGCTGTTCGGTGGAGTGGATAAAACTGGTTGTCGTCTTTTTGCAACTCATCCAAGCGGCACATATAGAGGGCATAAAGCTATAGCTGTGGGGGCTGGAAAGGAGACAGCGATGAATATTTTGCGAGAAGAATACCGCGATGGTATGAGTCTAGAAGACGCAATAAAACTTGCAGTGAAATGTCTCGTGAAAGCTCTTGAAGCCAGAGGGCTTCCACCTCGAATAAAAGTTGCAGTTATTTCAGTAGCCACAAAGAAAATGGAGATGCTTAGCGACGAAGCGGTTGAAGGCTACATGAAAAAGTTGGGACTGGGCAAGTGAACGTGCGATGAGTGAAAAGTACACGATTGCCCGCATTACAAGGGGCAGTGAACACTTTGAAGTCGTTGTGAAACCTGATAAGGCTTTAGACTACCGCTTAGGAAAGACTTCTGCAATTACAGAAGTGCTTGTTACTGAAACCATTTTCTCAGACGCAAGTAAGGGTACAAGAGTTTCAGAGGAAACTCTCCGTAAGGTTTTTGGAACAACTGATCCTCTTAAAGTGGCAGATATAATAATTAAAAAGGGTACGCTTCAACTGACAACCGAGCAGCGTAGAAAAATGATTGAAGAAAAACGTAGGCAAATAATAGCGTTCATATCAAAACAATGTGTGGACCCGCGGACGAACCTCCCTCATCCACCTATGCGCATTGAACAAGCCATGGAGCAAATTCACTATTCGATAGACCCGTTCAAAACGACTGAGGAACAAGCAAGAGAGGTGATTAAGCTTTTGAGGCAAGTCTTGCCCCTGAAAATTGAGCAAGTCTCAGTCAGCGTTCATGTACCAGCGGAGTATGCAGCAAAAGCCTACGGGACAATAAAGGCTATGGGAACAATAAAACGTGAGGAATGGCGAGCAGACGGTTCATGGTATGGAATTTTGGAAATGCCCGCGGGCCTTTATGGGCCGTTTCTCGAAAAAATTGGGGAGGTTACAAAGGGAAACGCTGAGGCAAAAATAATATCCTAAATTGTTTAATTAATGAATTTGGATGTGTGTCTTATGCCTACATTTTTTGAGAAAAGGCAACTTGTAACACCCGGGGACTTATTAGCTGAAGGTGATTACATTGCTGGTGAGAACACTTTTAAATCAAACGATAAAATTTACGCCTCTAGAATTGGGCTTGTAGAATATGAAGATAAAAAAGTAAACGTTGTAGCTTTAAGAGCATTTTATGTCCCAAGGGTTGGAGACACAGTTATAGGAACAGTTGTAGAAGTTGGATTCAATGGATGGGTTGTTGACATAAATGCACCTTACTTGGCGCTTTTAAGAGCTTCAGATGTGCTTAGTCGACCTTTCAAGCCACAGAAAGATGATTTAACACAAGTCCTTGATGTAGGTGATTTAGTTGTGGCAAAAATAGCCTCGTACGATAGAACCCATAATCCCCAGTTAAACGTCGGTGAACCTGGGCTTGGAAAGATAACCCGTGGACAGATTGTGAAGATAACGCCAACGAAAATTCCACGAGTGATTGGAAAGAAAGGTTCAATGATTTCTATGATAAAACAGGAGACTGGTTGCCACATAATACTGGGTCAAAATGGAGTAATACTCATTACTGGTAAAAATCTAGAAGATGAAGAATTAGCAATGATGGCCATACATAAAATTGAGGAGGAATCTCACACAACCGGGTTAACCGATCGTATATTACAGATGATTAGAAAGGAGAAGGAAAAGAGGGGAGGTAGTTAAATACATGAGCCAAAAAGTTGAGACCTTAATTGATAAAAGAGGTTTAAGACTTGACGGGAGAAAACCTGATGAGCTTAGACCCATAAAAATTGAGGTTGGTGTGCTTTCAAATGCTGACGGCTCAGCCTATATTGAACAAGGGAAAAACAAGATTTTAGCCGCCGTTTATGGGCCGAAGGAGCTTCATCCAAAACATTTGGCTTTACCTGACCGCATGGTTTTAAGGTGTCGCTATCATATGGCGCCTTTTTCCGTTCAGGAGCGCAAGTCTCCGGCTCCATCTAGGCGAGAGATAGAGCTTTCAAAGGTTATTAGGGAGGCCATTGAACCAGCCGTTTTCGTTGAGTATTATCCCCGCACAGCAGTTGATCTGTTTGTTGAAGTTTTGCAGGCTGATGGAAGCACGAGGTGTACAAGTATAACTGCCGCCTCGTTGGCTTTAGCTGACGCTGGTATTCCAATGCGGGATTTAGTGGCCGCATGCTCCGCAGGCAAAGTTGAAGACGTGATAGTTCTGGATTTAATGGATACCGAGGACAAGGTGGGTTCTGCCGATGTTCCAGTGGCTTACATGCCTAATTTGGGCGTTATAACGCTCCTACAAATGGATGGAACCCTAACTCACGAAGAATTCGAGAAGGCTGTGAACCTTGCCATTGAAGGCTGCAAAAAAATCTATACCTTGCAAAAGGAAGCTTTAAAAGCCAAATATGTAAGCGTCAAGGAGGTTGAAGAATGATGACTACCACAACAGTTGTCCGCGTAAAGCAAAAGCAAATTGCACAGCTGATTGCAAAAGGAAAAAGATTGGACGGCAGGGGCCTAAACGACTACCGCGATATAAAAATCGAGCAAGGAATAGTTGAAAGGGCTGAGGGTTCCGCAAGGGTTCTCCTTGGAAAAACGGAGGTTATGGCTGGAGTTAAAATCGAAACCGGCGAACCTTTTCCAGACACACCTAATGAAGGTGTTTTAACAGTTAACGCTGAACTTGTGCCTTTAGCTTCACCGACCTTCGAGCCTGGACCGCCGGATGAAAACTCAATAGAATTGGCAAGAGTTGTCGATAGGGGAATAAGAGAATCTAAGGCGATAGATCTTGAAAAACTATGCATAACACCCGGCAAGAAGGTATTCGTAATATTTGTGGATATATATGTTCTAAACCATGATGGAAACCTGATCGATGCTTCAGCCCTAGCAGCTCTAGCTGCATTACTAAACACAAAAATGTTTAATTATGAAATTGAAGACGGAGAAGTAAAAGTGAAATCCGGCTATATCCCGCTTCCAGTGCGTAGACATCCAGTGGCAGTCACGTTTGCAAAGATAAATGACAAGCTTGTAGTAGATCCATGGCTTGAAGAGGAACAGATAATGGATGCACGACTTACAATAACAACAGACGATGACGGCAACATTTGCGCAGTCCAAAAAGGTGGAAGCGGATACTTTACACCAAAACAAGTATTTGAAGCAGCTCAAATAGCTAAGGAAAAGGCTGAGGAAATAAGGAAAAAGCTGGGATGGTGAAAATGGGTAAAAGAACCAAAAAAGTTGGTCCAACCAGAGGATTAGGGGCTCGTTACGGAGCAACGGTTAGGAAACGCTATATAAAAATTGTTACTGAAATGAAGAAAAAGCACAAGTGTCCTCAATGTGGTCTTCCAAAAGTCAAAAGAGTTAGTGTAGGTATCTGGAAATGTAAGAAATGCGGTTTCACATTCACTGGTGGGGCATATGCACCAGCAACAAAACTTGGAACCGTTGCTAAACGTGTGGCCAAAGGCGCACCGGTAGAAGCAGAAGTCTCAGCAGCGTCAGGGACTGAGGAAGAGTAGGTTGAAAAACGTTTGATACTTTTAACAACTTCACGGAGACCTACAAGGAGCATAAGAACCTTTTGCAAGGATCTTTCTCATACCATACCAAATATCATTAGAATAAACCGTGGAAAATTAAGCTTAGAGGGCTTAGCTGCTAAAGCCTTGGAGTTGAACGCTGAGAAGGTTGTCGTTATAAACAGATGGAAAGGCGGCCCTGGCAAAATAGAGCTTTACTTGTTAAACGAAACTGGACTTTGCTTAACATCACCATTAATCTATCTAAGAGGTGTTAAGCTTCGAAGAGAATTCGGAAACATGCCTAGAGGAAGAAGGATAAAGTTTATGGCTATGCTAACTTCGCCAAAGTGCCTGGAAGAGGTAAGCAAACTGGAGAAAACACTTTCAATGTTTTTCAATGTGCCAATTATACGTGCAATAGATGAATGTAAAACACTCGATGCGGTAATGCAAGTAACAGCGAGCCAGACCAAAGAATTAACAGTAACGTTTAGACTTCTTCCAGAAAACATTGAAATAGGTCCAAGGATGAGAATATCACATCTCATTTGGGACTTAACCCATGAAAGCTAACGCTGTTATACGCTTGGAAATACCCTTCAAAGAACATTTAGAAACAGTTTATCCATCATTGTTTCCGGAGGCAGTTAAACCAGCATCATCACGGTCCAAAGTATGGCTAAAAATCGAGCGTGACCATTTAATTTTAACGATAGAAGCTAGAGACGCTATAGCTCTACGGGCCTCGTTAAACGCGTATTTAAGGTGGATATCCAGCATCTGCGATGTCCTTTCGATTATAGACTTATTCAGTTAAAAAACTAGCGTTCCCTTTTCCCCTTTATATAGTCTTCTACCCATTCTTTTGCCACAGGATCTGGAACTTGGATTGGTGGATGCTTAAAGGCGTAGGATGATATGCTTATTAGGGGTCCAGCTACTTTTCGGTCTAGTGCAAGTTTTACGGCTCTTATAACATCGATAACCACTCCGGCACTGTTGGGCGAGTCTTCCACTTCAAGTTTAACAGTTATTGTTAACGGTCTGTCACCGAATTTTCTGCCCTTAAGCCAAATGTAGCATATCTTCTTATTTCCAAGGAAAGGCACATAGTCTGATGGTCCTATACGGGTTGGTAAGTCGTATGGCACTAGACTTTTAACGGCTTCTGTTTTGCTTACACGCTTTGTTTTCAATCTTTCCTCGACAGTCATGTTTAGGAAATCGGTGTCTCCGCCTAGGTTCAACTGATAGGTTTCATCAACAATAACGCCTCTATCAACGCATAAGCGTACAAGATTTCTGTGGAGGATTGTTGCACCCAATTGACTTTTAACATCATCACCTGCTACAGGAAGGCCTCTTTCTTCAAATTTTCGACTCCAATTTGGGTCTGAAGCTATGAACTCTGGAATGCAATTAACAAACGCACATCCCGCATCTAAAGCGGCCTTAGCGTAAAACCTAGTGGCATTGTGGCTTCCAACTGGCAGATAATTTACTAAAACTTCTGCTTCAACTTCTTTTAACACGTTCACTACATCCACTGGTTTAATCTCGCCTTCATTATAAACGTTGAAAGGTCCTCTCATATGTTCAGCTACACCATCAAGGATTGGCCCCGGCTGAACTTTCACGCCCATTTTTGGAACTTCGGCGAACTTCGCACAGCAGTTCGGTTTTGTGAATATAGCTTCAGACAGATCTTTTCCAATTTTGTTTTTGTCCACGTCGAAAGCGGCGACAAACTTTATGTCTCGTACATGATACCCGCCAAAGTTAACATGCATAAGTCCAGGAACTGTTTCATCCTCTTTGGAATTCTTGTAGTATTCTACTCCTTGAACTAGGGCAGATGCTGAGTTGCCGACACCAACTATTGCCACGCGAATTTCGGTCACACCGTTTCCCTCGCCGAGGATTAGTTAAAAGGGTTTGGCTCTTGTGCTCTATAACCTTTTCTGGTTTATGGCAAGGTTAAAAAGGAAAACTTAGCAAATTATAGGCGGGAACGTTCATGGACGAGAGCGCAGTGAATGTAAAATTCGAGCCCTTCAAGGAAATAGTCGTAATGGAACGCAATTTCTTTGCCACTCCCGAAGACATTGCGAGATTCGCGTCAATAATTGCTGGCGGCAAAACAGCTGGCTTGTATTGGGCTGAGGGCGTGGTCTTCCTTTACTTTCCCCTTCCAGCTACAACAGAGACAGCAGCTAAAGCGCTTGTGGAAAACGGTCGAGTGTACTGGACTTTTGTAGGGTACTCACTTATGCCAAAGTACCAACCGCTAATTGAAACGAGGGAGAAAATAATAGTGCCGGTGATAGACATGTCTTCGAACCCTATGTTTCGGAAAGTGGCAGACTGGCTGAAAGAAAATAAACCCTAAACCAACAAATAGGGCTGGGCGTTTTAACAAAATGAGGAAAACGCGGAAAATAGTATGTGTAAAAGGCAAAGTTGTTTCTGGAATAGGGAAAGGAGCAAAATTTATCGAGCTTCCATGGGTGAGACGCCAGATCAACGAAAAACTTGGATTCACTCCTTATGCCGGAACCCTAAACATTATGCTTAATGAAGAATACATAAATGCCAGAAAAATAATCGAAAAGGCAACGCCCATAATAATTGTGCCCGAGCCAGAGTATTGCCGTGGAAAATGTTTCAGAGCCTTCATCATGAATTCAGCAGAGGGTGCAGTTATCATTCCAGAAGTTAAGGATTATCCTGAAAACATTTTGGAGGTGATCGCATCAGTAAATCTAAGGAACAAATTTAAACTTGAGGATGGAGACCTCGTAAAGGTCAGCGTGATTCTTGAATAGATTGTTTTCGCCTATCCTTTAAGAAATTATACAAATACTCTTCGAAAAAGCCTTTCTTCTTTAAGTACATTCCATATCGGATGAGAGCGCTCATAGCTCTGGCAGCGTCTTCAGGAGAGCCGTATGCTGGAATCCCAAGCTTGTCAAAGCGTGTCCGAGTGTGTAGCGCCATTTCAGTCTCACCGATGTCACATGCAACTATAGGTTTATTGTACTCGCCAGCAACCGCCGCCACTTTGTCAATGTAGTCCTCCTGTAGTGCTGGTGTGTGATGTAGTCCGAGTACAATGATTCCATGAATCTCCGGATCTTGAAAAACAAGTTCAGCTGCAAGTTTATACATTTCTGATGTAACAGAGCCTGTTAGGTCCACCGGGTTAAGTGTTGCCGCAAATTTTGGAATTTTGCCTTCCTCTTTCAGTCTCTCAAATTTTTGAAGAGTCTCCTCAGAGAGTTTTTTAACAATAATTCCCCGCAACTCACATTCATCCGCTGCCATTATCCCAGGGCCTCCAGCGTCAGTAATTATTGCCACGTTTCTACCAGCAGCTGGAGGTTGCATTACCAACGCTTTTGCAGCGTCGAAAAATTCCTCCATGTCATGTACTCTTAAAATTCCGGTTTGTGCAAAAGCTGCATCATACACTTGATCAGAACCGGCAATGGCGCCGGTATGCGATGCTGCTGCCCTCGCTCCCGCTTCTGTTTTACCAGCTTTTAGAGCTATTATTGGCTTTCTCCGCGTTACTCTTGAGGCTACTTCCATGAATAATTTGCCATTTTTCACATCCTCAACATACAACAGTATAGCTTTTGTCTCGGCGTCGTACAGTAGATAATCAAGCATTTCCGCTTCATCTACGTCGCTTTTGTTGCCGAAACTCACGAATTTGCTTACACCCATCTGTCTGCCAGTTAAATAATCTAAGGCGGCAGCACCAAATGCTCCGCTTTGGGTAACTATAGCTATGTTCCCCTTCATCGGCCTCGGTGTAGCAACAACTTCTTCACCGGTCGTCAAGATTTTAGTTTCTGGCAAGAATAACATATCCACGCCAGTTCTTGAGTCGTAAACTCCGAGACAGTTAGGTCCAAGAACCCTTATCCCAGCTTTTTTGGCTATGCTTACAACTTCTCTTTCAAGCTCGTGGTTTCCAATTTCTCCAAAACCTGAACTGATGATAACGATGGCTTTAACTTTTTTAGCTGCAGCATCCTTCATTATTTCTGGAACAATATTCGCTGGAACGACGATAACCACTAGATCGAGTTTTCCAGCAATTTTCGTCAACTTCGGGTAACATCTAAAACCTAAAATATAATCTTCGCGGGGATTCACGGGGTAAACTTCGCCTTTGAATACACCCCTCTTTTTGTTTTCCGCAAAATTCTTGAATATAACATGCCCAGCCTTATTCACGTTTTTAGTTGCACCGACAACAGCAACAGACTCCGGATTGAAAAAAGCGCCAAGTTGCCTTATGGATGCATCCAAATGCGTTTCACCTATGCATTGTTATCTCTTTTGCTGGTTTGTAGCTTACTCTTTATTTCCTTTTCCGTCGAAAAAGTAAAATTAATGGCTATTTTTCAAACGTTCACTGAGAGATGACTGGGATACGGTAAATGGTAAGTATTAAATTTGATTTAACTACAAATTTTACGTTGGGTGTGTCAAATGGCAGGAGGATTTATGGGAAAAGTTTTAAAGGTAAACTTGTCCAGCAAAAGCTTAAAGGTTGAGTCAACCTCAGAAGAAGTCTCTAAAAAATACCTTGGTGGGAAAGGATATGCCACATACATGCTCTATAAGTATCTGAAGGAGTATGAAAAGGCGGGGTTTTCTCCAAAAGACATAAACGCTTTAGGTCCGGAAAATGTTCTAGTATTTGCAACGGGCCCAGGCACGGGTGTGCCTGGCTTTCCATCTTCGGGCAGATATCATGTAATGGCGTTGAAATCACCGTTAACTGGTTCTGTTGGAAGCGCAAACTCAGGAGGCGAGTTCGGTCCTTTCCTTAAGTTTTCTGGATTTGATATTGTTGTGATTGAGGGAGCTTCCGATGTTCCGATTTACTTGGCGATTGTTGACGGAGAAGCTGAGTTAAGGGATGCAAGCAATCTATGGGGCAAAAATGTATTTGATACTTGTAGAATATTGAGGGATAAAATTGGCGGTAAAAACACAAGTGTTGCTTGCATCGGGCCAGCTGGTGAAAACCTGGCTTATATGGCGTGCATAGTCAATGATGAGCATAGAGCCGCGGGGAGAACGGGTTTGGGCGCTGTTATGGGCTCGAAGGAGCTTAAGGCTATTGTTGTTTCCGGAGAAGAAAAAGTTCCGGTTGCTGAACCTAAAAGATTCGCTGAAGTTTCAAGAAGATGTTTAGATGCAATGAAAAATAACCCGGTTACAGGCGTTGGGCTGCCAACGTACGGCACAGCCATACTCATAAATATAGTTAACACTGCCGGCGGGTTGCCTTACAAAAACTGGCAGACAGGCGTTAATCCAGATGCAGAGAAAATAAGCGGGGAGACCCTTGCAGAAATCTATTTAACAAGCCGAAGGGCATGTTGGGGTTGTTCAATTGGATGCGGAAGAGTTACAAGCGTCAAGTCCGGACCTTTCCAAGTTTTGGCCTCAGAAGGTCCTGAGTATGAGTCTGTTTGGGCATTAGGAAGCAGTACCGCAGTCAAGGATTTGGATGCTGTTGTTAAAGCCAATCACTACTGCGATGAGTTTGGAATGGATCCAATAAGTCTAGGCTCTACAATAGCAGCAGCTATGGAGCTTAACGAGAGAGGATACATTCCACAAGAGGATTTACAGGGCTTAGACCTACGCTTTGGAAATTCAGCAGCTCTTGTAGAGGCAGTTTGGCGAACAGCTTACAAGGCGGGGTTTGGGAAATATTTGGCGCTAGGTTCAAAGAAGCTCTGTGAGATTTATGGGCATCCTGAGTTCTCCATGAGTGTTAAGGGCCTTGAAATGCCAGCCTATGACCCAAGAGCCGTCAAGGGCATAGGCCTAAACTATGCTACGGCAAATAGAGGAGGCTGCCACGTAACTGGATACACAATCTCACCAGAAGTCTTAGGAATACCGGAAAAAATTGACCCCTTGAAAGTTGAAGGTAAGGCGAAATGGGTTAAAATATTCCAAGACTTCACATGCGTGGTCAACTCGACTGTGAACTGCCTGTTTACAACATTCGCTCTAGGAACCAAGGACTATGCAGAGCTTTTATCGGCTGTAACTGGCTGGGAACTAACAGAAGATGGAATCCTAAAAATTGGTGAACGCATTTACAACCTAGAAAGAGTTATAATCAACAAGTACGGATTCGAAGGGAAGGACGACACGCTGCCAAAACGCTTACTTGAAGAACCGATGCCGGAAGGCCCAGCGAAAGGCCAAGTAGCAGAACTTGAAAAAATGAAAGAGGAATACTATCAGCTGCGCGGCTGGATTAACGGAGTTCCAACGAAAGAAAAGCTAACTGAGCTTGACATAGAGCTTTAGAAAAACAAAAATTTCTCAACCTCTCTTTTATTTGCTGGAAGCCAGACTGTGGTGACCGTAAAAATACTGCTTTTTGCAACTTTGCGCAATAAATACAAAACCAGAGAGTTGACCATCAACTGTAACGGATCAATTTTAGACATGATTAAGAATGCATCTAAAATATTGGGGCCGGAATTTGTTGAAGACATTTACAACAAGAAAAGGGGAAAACTTCGAGATGACATGATTATTATGGTCAATGGAAGAAATATCAAAGACTTAGAAGGAAAAGTAACCTTGAAAGATAATGACGTGATAGCTATATTTCCGCCTTTAGCTGGCGGCTAAACCTATATGGAAAACAACAATCATGAATGATGAGTTTCCAGAAGCATTACAGATAGAAATCACGAACAAGTGTAACTTCAACTGTCAAATGTGCATCAGACGTGTCTGGAACGCGAAACCTATAGAAATTAACATGACCTTGTACAGAAAATCGCCAGAACATGTTTTTCAAGGATAAAAAGACTCATACTCTACGGTTTCGGGGAGCCCTTCATACACCCGAAAATTTTGGAAATGCTCCGCATAGCCAGAAAAACCCTACCCGACTATGGAGAAATTATCATCAGCGCAAATGGTTCACTAATAAACTCAGAAACTGCAAGAAAAATTGTGAAGGAAATAGACTCAATATCGTTTTCCGTTGACGCTGTCAGTCGAACCAATCTGAGCTATATAAGGGAAGGATCTGACCTCAATTTAACAACCAAAAACATTGAAATGCTAGTAAAAACCAAGAATGAGGCTGGAAGAGATTTTAAGCTAGGATTAGAGGTGGTCATTCTAACCGATAACTTTTTAGACATTCCAAGGATGGTCAAGTTTGCAATTGATTATGACTTTGATTTCATGATGTTATCTCATGTTGTACCATATGCGAAGGAAGTTTTCGCCAAAAGCGTGTACGTAACTTTAAGCGAGCCCACCATCGAAATATTAAAGCCCTCACTAAAGTATGGGTGGGATCTCGTACATAAATCCACTTTAGAACTTTTCGGCAAAACCTACGGCGTGGAGATGGATGCCATCTCAACCCAACTCGTCAGAAGCTTTTGGACAGAAGGGAAAAAGAAAGATTACTGGATTAATCTCCCTCTATTTTTAAGCTCCACGGAAAAACTTGACGCATTAAGCCTTCTCAAAGAAGTTTTTCACAAAAGCCAGAAAATTGCACACCAATATCAGTTGGATCTGAAGTTGCCCAATCTATATCCCGACGCCAAAGTACGAAAGTGCCCATATACTGAAAAGAAGACCACAGTGATAAGAGTAGATGGATCCCTTTCCCCATGTCAAGAATTTATGTATACTCCTCCATTATACGTCAACACCCGCAAAAAGGATATTCATGAAATAATTTTTAGGAACATAACACAAAGAAGCATTGAAGAGATTTGGAGCATGGAAGCTTACGTAAATTTCAGAGAGATTAGACGGGACATAGCTAAAAACATACCCTGGTGTGGAGACTGCCCTTACTCTACTTTGGGATGCTTCTTCACTAAAAGCAACGATGTTGACTGCTATGCAAACAAGCCGACGTGTAATGAATGTTTATACAGCGTGAACTTAGCTCAGTGCAATATTTGAGGCAGTCCAACTCAAAAATAGATGAAATCCAAACTACTTGTTATGCCAAAAAGAAATGGGATATTGCAATTTATTGTAGGTGAAAACGCTATGGCACTTCTATCTTTGAAAGTTTCTCCGATTCCGAGTGCAGTTCTCCACCCGACGCCCAGTTCGTTTTAGGCGCTTCGTATATGATTATCTCTACACCTTCTTTAGGGATCCCTATTTCTTCGAAGACTCTCGTAATTCCTTTAACAATCTTCCGTTTACTTTCGATGCTCATTCCAGCCCAGACAGAAATCTGAACAACAGGCAAGTCTCACCACCCAGACTATAAAAAAAGGAAAGTTCATAAAAGCTTAATCCTTAACAAGTCTCTTAAGGTCGGTTTCCGATAAAGGAGTGCTCCGGGCGGGATTTGAACCCGCGTCTCCGGCTCGAAAGGCCGGAATACTTGACCGGGCTATACTACCGGAGCACTAGATTTAGTGTGTCTTTGCATCATGCAAATACTTGCGGGTTTCGTTTAAACCTTATTCTTTTAGAGCTGTTTTTAAGCATTCTTCAAGGGTTGCCAGTTTAACTTCTGCCATGTTTAAGGTTGGTGCGTAATGTGCTGTCTTTGCCGAGTTTGTCATTATCGTTTTTATTCCAAGTTTGTCTGTCCATGTGACCACGGCGCATGTATCGGTTATGATTTTTGCTCCGCTTGCCTTTATCCTCTGAACGTGGTTTTTTGCTTTTTCCTTTATGTGTCGAGAAGTGCACACCCAAAATTCTATGTCGTTTTTAACTTTTCTGCTGCCTATTTTTTCTGCAATTTCACGTATTTCACGTACTGAGCAGTGTGGGCAGCCGACGAAAACTAGATCTGGTTTCGACGTTGATGTTGTGGTTAACTCTTCGATTGTTTCTTGAATGTTTCTGGGTTCCACTATTATTTTTTCCAGTGGCTCCGGTTCGGTTTTGGCTTTTGCATTGTTGTAGTGGAACATGTTGGCCATTCCGGCGGAGGCCAACGCGGCGCCGAGTTGTTTAAGGCTTTCAGGAGTTGGCTTCCCTAAGCCGGTTAGCAGCGGGATTTCGTCCTCTAAAATATTGCCTAGGAATATTCCTAATGCGCCATAGTCCACCTCTTTTTTCAGCGGTGCCTTGATTTCGACTATGGTTTTGGGTTTACGGTTCTCAACTCTATGGATGCCGCAGTTTGGTGTTTTGCCAATTACCGCCGCTGCCAAAGCACTTGGTCCACCTTCGCGGTTTGTCCAAGCTCCTAAAACCGAGTTGGCGTAAACAACAGCTGATGACTCAGCCCAGGCTAGATGGGCGCCCTTAGTTGGCGCTTTAATGTAGTATGGCGTGCATGTATAGGAAGGTTTAAAGCCCATTTTCTCGAATATTTGGCAGAGCTTCAACTGGGGTTTAACAAAGCTTTCTGGAAACCTATTGGCCAAATATTCGGGGTCAAGGCTCTGAGGATTCAATGTGGCTTCAACTGCTGTTTTTTCGCCAGCGCTTGCCAAAGCCTCTAAAAAGTCTGTGGGTGCATCGCCCAAAGTTTTGTAGGAAACTCCAGAAATATGAGCTGACTCTACTGGAATAAGCCTTGAAGCACCGAAAAGTTCGCCAAGCTTGACAAGGATTTTCATGCATACCTGTTTTGCCCAACCATATTCGCCGTCGTAGATACGTTCTTCTTCCCGCGTCAAATACACTTCGCTTGGCCCTCCGCCTTTGCGGATTTTGAAACTTTAACTATGCCATTGCAAGCGTCTACTTCAGCGAGGTCGCCAGTTCTTATTTGGCTTAAGTCCACCTGGTCTATCATAGGGATGTTGGCTATAACCGCGCCGACAACTATCACAGGGTCTGCTTTGCGGTTTATTATGGCTTTTGGCGCTAGCCCATTTTTCGCCAAAGAATACAGCACGTAGCTGCCCACCGTTGAACCGTGTCCATGTGGAAAACATAAAACCTTGTCTTTTATACATTTACCATAAAGGTCGTGATGCCTTTTAATCACTTTTCCGGTGGCGGGATCCACGTCGCCGAGAAAGCTTATTGGTTCGTTAGAAACTAAGGCTTCTGCTTTGCATTTTCCCTCAACTATTACTCGTCCATGCAGAACAATATACTCTGCCATCTGGTATTTCACCTTTTAATAAGATATTTTTGCCGATGAGGGAATATCTCCGAGAACTTTTGAGGCTGCCTCTGCTACTTTTTCACGGTTTTTCTCGTCTGTGTAAACTCTTAAAATGTTTATGAAACATTTTAGAACCTCGAATATTCCGGAGATCTCGCTGAGCTTTTTAACCTCTTTTTTACCGTCTCTTGTTTTGTTGAAAACGGGGATTTCCATGGGTTCCATAAACATGGAATGATGGTAGGGCACGCTTGGCACCGTCGGCACGTCGATGATTATGGCTTCCGGCTCCACTTTCGCGTCTTTCGCGATTTTGTTTCTTATTTGATTGCGGAACTCTTCTGTGCTGAAAATGTTTGAAACGGTTTTATCCTTTACATAGAAGGTTTGCTCGTAAGCGCATTTAAGCATTCTACGTCTTTCAAGGTTTTTAATTATCTGGCTTGATTTCTTGCAATTTTTAAGCATGGTCCAAACTGTGTAGTCATCCATAGCCAAATACTCCTCTGGCGTCTTGAAGGTGGACAAGCCTAGCTCTTCGTCTGCCTTTTCAAGGGCCATTGCCAACATTATCTGGGCTGCTCTTCCAACTCTGTGAAAGTATATGCTTTTGAAAGATTCAATTCTGGCTATTATGAAGGATTCTAGAGTTGAAAGCGCCCCTATATCCACGGCTAAGTTGCCATACAAAACGTCGAAGCTATGGATTAAGCGGAAAATATCTACAAACCCATACTCGGCGCCTGTGTGATATGTGTCTCTGACAACGAAGTCCAGTTTGTCAACGTCTATTGAGCTTCTTATTATCTGGTTTAGGAAAGCTTTGGGATCCTCTAGGAGGGAACCAGCAGCTAACTCAGCGATGTATTCTGGCTTATACCCAAGTTTGCTGATTACGTCTTTTAACTCGCTGTTTTTGATAATCCACATGGTTATATCTTCATGGGTTTTGTTAAGCTTTCCTGTCAGCAAATGTTCGAACACATGTGAAAATGGACCGTGTCCAACATCGTGAAGCAAACCGGCGATCCGTACGGCCTCAATGTCTTCTTCGTGCACTATTTGGTGAATATTTGGGTTTTCAACAACTTTGCCAGCTAGGTACATGACACCTACAGAATGTTCAAATCGTGTGTGGTTTGCTCCGGGATAAACGTATTCAGCACCAGCCAACTGTCTTAGTCTGCGAAGCCTCTGCACGGGGTAAGAGTCTATTATCTCCTTTTCTTGTTCCGTTATGTAGACGTATCCATGTACTGGATCCTTTATTTCACCCCAATAGGTTTTTGGCATGGCTTTTCTCCACAGGCTTGAATTTAGACAATTATTAATGTGAGTTCCCTTTTATAATGTGTAATGTTCCAGAAGGGAGGGCTTAGACATGGATAAGCAGGGGTTCTTCATATGTATTGAGGGTTTAGACGGTTGTGGAAAAACAACTCAGACAAAAATCTTAGTTAAGCGTTTGAGGAGAATTGGATACGACGCAGTTTATACGGCTGAACCAAGCCGCGGAAAAATTGGAAATTTTATAAAAAGGTATTGTTTGCATGGAGAAAAGCGTATGTCCAGCATTGTTGAGGCGCTGCTTTTTGCAGCTGATCGGTATGAGCATGTGGAAAACGAGATAGTTCCAGCTCTAAAAAACGGGAAAATTGTGGTTTCAGACCGTTACGTTTATTCAAGCCTAGCTTACCAAGGGGCCGCTGGCTTAAGCCTTGACTGGATTAGGAAAATAAATCAGCATGTAGTGGTGCCTAACTTAGCGATTTACATAGATGTTGAGCCTGAAACTGTTGTCCGGAGGCTTAAGCCCAAAAAGTCTGTCATGGAAAACCTTGAAACTCAACGTAAAGTGCGGGAAGTTTACATGCGTTTTGTAAATAACGGAGAACTTGTTAGGGTTGATGGAAACAAATCCAAAAGTGAAGTTGCAAAGTCAATTTTGTCCTTGGTTATGGACCATCTAGAAGGAATTCCCGTGCATAGAACTTAAAGGATTTTTAACACTTTCCTTGGAAAGAGCGCATTTATTCTTGAAATAATTAGATTAACAATTTCTTCTGGAGAAATATGTCGAGGTCCTCTTTCGTGAAAAACCAGCATCTCTACAATTTTTTCATTAAATATTAGACGGAGCATATAGTAATCAAATTTTAAAGGCTTATCCTCGTCTCCTCGCGACTTATAATATCTTATAGCACAAAAGAAGTCCATCACTTGCAGAGGGGTTTTGCTAATTGTTTCCAGCGCTTTCCTTGTTTCTTCATGGTCTAGATAATTGAAAATTTCGCTTTCAGCTATGCCAAATTCGAAGATTACCTTACCGTTTGGAAGTGATAACCCAGTGGCCGTTTCTAAACTTAAGTTTTCGCAGTTAAGTCCATGCAAGGCTTGAATTATCGCTTCTTGTAGCCTCTTCCTCGAAACCGAGGTGGTTAACCGGGTAATATTATGCACAACCACTGGAAAATTTTCGTAAAAGCCCAGCATACTCATTTCGCCTTTTAAGTTTTTCTGGCCTTTCTAACCCTCTCTAAGTTTTCAAGCAACCCCGAGAGGGCTGAACCAAGTTTCTGGAGCTCTTCAACGTTTGTTTCATGTAGCATTTTTTCTTGGATTTCTTGAATTTTGGCAAGTAATGTTGCTTCTAGAGTTTCGAGGCTCAGTGTGCTTGTTATTTTTGCTAGTTCAGCGTCTTCTCTAACAACAATAACCCTTTTTTCACATTTGGCGCACCATAACCTGCCGTTCTTGAGCTTGAAGATTGGTGAGGCACATGCCGGACAAGCAAGCTCCGTAAGAGTTGCACCTTGGCGGAGTAAGTCAGCCATGCGTTTGATATGCTGTTCATCGTTGAGCCTACTATTCTGTGGCATGCTTCAAACCTCGGAAATAGATATGTATAAAAGCCTATATAACTTGATTATTGAATATCTCGGATTCGGTGTGTGGTTGCCATGGTGCGAAAGAAGAAGATTGAAGAGTATGAAGAACGAATTAAGCAGGCTTTGGCGGTGTTGGCTGAAGTTTCCGAGGATACTACAACGCCGCGAAACATTAGGAGAGCAGCTAAAGACTCAATGGATGCATTGCAGACCACGGAGTTCACACCAGCTGTTAGAGCTTCGAATGCCATATCCATATTGGATGAAATTCTTCAGGACCCGAATATGCCGCCATACACGCGTGTGAAACTCTGGAATGTCATGAGCATCCTTGAAGCCATAAAAGACTAGAACTTTAAAGCTAAAGGTGTTAGGCCTAAAAATGTTCCCATGAGGCTTTTTCATTACAGTGAAGTTAAAGCGAGGAAGCATGGGAAGAAGGCACTTAAAACTGAAAGTCAGATGGTTAATAACAAAAGAAACTAGAGCTCCAAACTTCGCCATCAGACTTTTTGAAATGGAGTCTGGCGAATATATGGGAGCATGAAGTTTTCATACTAGAAGAGAAGGCACTACGGTAGGTGCCGAAATGGAAAAGTTCAGACCGGGCGACGTGATATTTGTTCCTCCAAACGAAAAGCATCAATTGAAAAGGTGGAAAACAAACCGTAAGGTTTCTTTGCATAGTAGCACTTCACTAAACTTCTGAAAATCCAGATTTCTTTGCATTTTTGGATTCGCTAAAAATATATGCTTGTTATCACATCTACTTTTGGGCTTCAAAGAGGTTAAACGCCTTGAAGTATGACGTAGTGATCGTCGGAGCTGGTCCTGCTGGAATATTTTCAGCCCTTGAACTGGTCGGCAAGTCAGACCTCAACATTCTGATGCTTGACAAAGGTCCGGATCTTGAACAGCGGAGGTGTCCGGCAAGCAGAGGCTTCGGGTGCGTAAACTGTGACCCATGTGGGCTCCTTTGCGGCTGGGGTGGAGCTGGTGCCTTCAGCGACGGTAAACTAACTATATCCACAGAGGTAGGAGGCTGGTTAAACCAGTACCTCTCAGAAAAAGAACTCTCAGAGCTAATTAACTATGTGGACGACATATACATTCGTTTCGGGGCGCCGGGGCACGTTTATGGTGATGATGTTGAAAAAGTTGAGGAAATTGAAAGAAAGGCCTCTCTTGCAGGATTAAAACTTGTACACCAGAAAATTAGGCATATGGGAACAGAACGCTGTGCCCAAACATTGCGAAAAATGCGGCAAGAGCTTGAGGGAAAAATCGACATAAAAATGAAGAAGGACGTTAAAGGACTTATTGTTAAAAAAGGAGTCATCGAAGGCGTTGAAACAGTTGACGGAGAAAAATTCTTTGGAAGATATGTTATTGTGGCGCCTGGGAGAGTGGGCGCCGAGTGGCTTCAAACAGAAGCTCAAACATTAGGATTGAAAACTCTTAACAACCCTGTGGATGTCGGCGTAAGGGTTGAAGTTCTAGCCGCAGTTATGGAAGAGTTAACAAATGTTCTTTACGAGCCGAAATTCATTTACTACTCGAAGTTTTTCGACGACCAAGTTAGAACATTCTGTGTTGCACCATATGGCGAGGTCATAACAGAATCTTATAACGGTGTCTTAACCGTTAACGGGCAAAGTTACGCCGAACGGAAAACGGAAAACACAAACTTCGCTATCCTCGTTAGTACATCATTCACGGAGCCTTTCAAAGAGCCCATAGCCTATGGTAAATATTTGGCTAGGCTCTCAAACCTTCTGAGCGGGGGGATCCTGGTACAACGCTTGGGCGATTTAGAGGCTGGCAGGCGTTCAACATCGGACAGAATAGCCAGAAGTGTTGTAAACCCAACCCTGAAAAATGCAACACCTGGAGACTTGAGCTTCGTCTTGCCCTACCGTTATTTAGCTGACATAAGAGAAATGCTTGAGGCCTTGGACAAAATAGCACCCGGGGTTCATTCAAGGGATACGCTGCTTTATGGTGTTGAAGTTAAATTTTACTCTTCAAAGCTTGAGTTAAACAATTCGCTGGAAACAAAGATACGGAACCTTTTCACAATAGGTGACGGTGCCGGAGTCACTAGAGGGCTTATTCAAGCTTCCGCCTCTGGAGTGATTGTGGCAAGAGAAATTCTAAGGCGTGAAAAGCAGAAGGTACATGGAAATGTCAATAGTTAAGGAGCTTAGTTGCTCCTATTGTGGTGCACCTATCCAGTTTAAGCCTGGCGAAATAGTTGCCACTTGTAGGTACTGCGGTTATACCGTGGTTATTGAAACTGGAAAAGCGTTTGTCTTCGAGCATTCTATGCTCCTTAACAAGTATGATCCGACAAGCGTTGAGGAACCGATAAAAAGCTGGATGCGCTCCGGTTTTCTTAAGCCTTCGGATCTAGCGAAAAATGCAAAATTCATCGAGAAAACATTGACATATCTGCCGTTCTGGGTTGTGTCGGTTGAGGCGGAAAGCACCTATAAAGGCATCTTTGAGCGTCTAAACCCGCCAATAGTGAAGGAAGGCAGAATAACCAAAAAATACAATTGGCTTGTTCTTGCGAGGAAAGCCTCAGAATTTCCAACAAGAGAATATGATGTGCCCTTGGAAGGCAAAGTTCCATATGACTACCGGAGAATTGAAGAATTTGCAAAGGTTCTAAACAGCGAAATTGACCGAGATGAAGCTGTAGAGATTGCAAAACAACAGATAACCGAGCATCACCGCTATTTGGCTCAGCAGGATGTGGACAGAATCATAGAAATGAAAAACGAAATAAAAGCAGACCAGACTGTTTACCTTCACGCCCCAGTTTGGTTTGTGAAATACGAATATAAAGGTAAAACCTATGCGCTATGGTTGGACGGGGTTACTGGCACAGTTATAAAGGGCGAAATCCCACAGACAAGGATTGGTCTTTTCTAAGCGTGGATTGTGATGGTGTATGAGTGAGAAAATAATCGGCCGTGGGACATGGTATGACAAAATGGCGGCAAAAATCATCGAAAGAGAACGTAGGCTAGGCAGAAGCTTAGACTTAATCCGAACTGAAATGGGACTTGGCGCCTCCGGGTTTCCTCATATTGGAAGCTTAGGCGACGCTGCGCGTTCTTATGCTGTGACTTTGGCTTTGAGGGAGCAGGGCTATCGTTCCGAACTTATAGCCTTCTGTGATGACAAGGATGGACTTCGCAAAGTACCCGTTGGATTGCCAAAAACTCTAGAAAAATATATCGGTTTCCCAGTTACGGATATCCCGGATCCCTTCAAATGCCACGACAGTTATGGTCGGCACATGAGTTCACTTTTACTTGAAGCCCTGGACAAATGTGGTGTAGAATACCGATACATTTCCGCCAAAGATGCATATGAAAAAGGCTTACTTAACAACGAGATTCACACAATCCTTTTAAACGCTAAGAGGGTTGGCGAAATCGTCAAACAAGAGGTTGGGCAAGAACGATACACTGAAGTACTGCCATATTTTCCGGTATGTGAAAACTGCGGGCGAATATACACAACCAAATCCATAGAATACTTGCCTAAAGAAAACAAGGTGCTATACATCTGCGAGGGAATGGAGATTAAAGGCCGATGGATCGAAGGATGCGGGTACAAAGGCGAGGTTGACGTAACAAAGGGCATGGGAAAGCTAAGCTGGAAAGGCGAATTCGCAGCCCGATGGAAAGCCCTAGATATAAGATTTGAAGCTTACGGCAAAGATATAGCCGACTCTGTCCGCGTCAACGATAGAATAAGCCGTGAGGTATTAGGTTACGAACCTCCAGCTCACGCCAGATACGAAATGTTTCTAGACAAAAGTGGAAGAAAAATCTCAAAATCCACCGGTAATGTTTTCACACCGCAAGTCTGGTTTAAATATGGTTCGCCCCAGTCGCTTATGCTTTTAATGCTGAAAAGGTTTGTGGGAACACGCACCCTGGACGTGACGGACATACCGGCCTACATGAATGAACTAGACTACCTAGAAGACGTATACTTTGGAAAGAAAACAATTCCAGACAAGAAGGAACTGGCGAAACTAAAAGGATTATACGAGTACTGCTGGCTCCTAAAACCGCCAAAACAGCAAAGCATACATGTCCCATACAATATGCTAATTTACCTAGCTAAAATCGCTCCAAAAGACAAAAAAATAGAGTTCATAACAGAAAAACTCCGAACCTATGGCTATCTACAGAAAGGGCAACAGCCAGACGAAAACCTCAAAAAACGAATGGAATACGCCCTAAACTGGGCAAGAGACTTCGAAGAAATCCGAGAAACAACAATAACACTAAAACCGGAAGAAAAAAACGCCATAAAAGAACTCATAGAAACCCTGAAAACCGAAACAGAACCTGAAAAAATCCAAAACGCCATATTCAACACCGCCAAAAAACACGACATCCCGCCACCAGAATTCTTCAAAACCTTATACACTATACTGCTGGGAACACCCCAAGGTCCAAGACTAGGTCCTTACATAGCCGCTATGGGCAAACAAAACGTAATAAACGCCCTACAACGAACCATAAACCAAACCTAAAAACCTTTTATGCGATTATAATTTCTATCATAAATGGGCCCGTAGTCTAGCACGGATTAGGACGCTGGCCTGCGGAGCCGGAGATCCTGGGTTCAAATCCCAGCGGGCCCGCTTCTTTTTGTTTCTGAACTTTTGGGTTAGATTTCAGCATCCCATAGTTATAGACAATTTGAGGCTAGGTTTTTAGAATTAGTTTTCAGTTTTTCGGCTATGTCCTTTGATGTTGGAGGTAGGGCATTTGGCGGGAGAGTAGGCCTTCTCCCTTCTCCCTTTCTGGCTGAAATCTGTATTTTGGTGTCTTGTTATAAATGGCTTGCTGTTTGTGTTAGCATATTTCTGTGACCAAAATATGTTTGTTGAGTGCTTATTCCGTGTGTGGAAATTTTGTTTTTAATCTTTTGATGTGGTGTCTAGCTTTGGGTGTCAGGAGAGGTTTCGGGTGTTTGAAGAAATTGTTTTGGATGCTGTTAGAATGGTGGTATTTTTCTTTTGGTTCACCTTGGGTTTTACTTTTGTGATGGGTGCTTTGTGGCTTAGAGCTGCCAAAAAAGTCAGTTAAGGGCTTTAAACCGTTAGAACGGCTGATGGCTTTTGTTTTCGCGGCTTTTGCCATGCTTATTAGTGTGGCGTAAATTATAAATACTGATGGTTCTAGTTTAGAATCTGATCTTGAATAGTGGTGGTCTGTTTAAGGGTTGGGAATGCTTGAGGGTAAGAGCGCGATTGACGGATTTTCTGTGGTGTCTGCTGGTGGAGCCTCCCTTAAATCAGGTAGGCTTGTGAAGGTGGCTAAGCTTCTAAGGTCTGCTAAGACTTTGTGGAGACGCGGTTGTAGTGGCGGCTTTAGCCCTAGGAAGTCGGATCTTAACTTTGCCCCGTCTGCTGGGCCTGCATTTGATTCTGTTTTGGCGAAGATTAAGCGGGAGGCTATGAGACGGAAGGTTTGGTTTAGGCTTTCAAAGGTTGAGCGAGCCCTCGTGGACCTGACTTTGAAGTGTGTCAAGCAGCCGAGAAGCCCACGACTCATCGACGTGTTAGCTAGCATAATTGTAAAAGTTAAGGCTTTTTTGGCAGGTCAACTGCAATGGCTTATGGGTCAGGTTGGAAAGCCATTAGCTATGAAACTAAGCAAGATCGCGGAAAGCTGGGGAAACAAGGAAGCGCGGAAATGGGCGGAAGACGTGAGTTTCATAAGGTTTCTCACAGTCATGGATAAGACATTTCAGAGCCTAGCATGGAGGCATTAGCGAACCGCTAATTAACTATAAGCCTCTTAAAAAGAAGGTTTCATGCCTATAAGGTGTGTAGGTTGAATCCCGTTTATATCGTAGTCGTGGTTGTTCTAATAATCGTCTACGTTTGGGTTTTTTACCAGATACCAGTCATAGCTGTTGGTGTAAAGCATCTGCGCCTTTCAAGCAAGAGAAAGCAGGAGAAGACGTTGCTCGCTGAGGAGCAATTGCCAAAGGTTTCGATAGTTGTTCCTGTGAAGGATGAGGAGAAGGTCGTGGGCAGGCTTCTTAAGGCCTTATTGAAGCTAGATTATCCGACTGATAAAATAGAAATCTTAGTTGTTGAGGATGGCTCTACCGACAAAACCGTTGAAATATGTGAAGAATACGCGAGGCGACATCCTGAACGGGTGAAACTCCTCCATAAGCCTATGTCGAACGGAAAGCCGTCCGCTTTAAATTTTGCCTTTAAGTATGTAAAAGGGGAAATTGTGGCAGTTTTTGATGCGGATAATGTCCCTGAACGTGATGTGCTGAAAAAGGCTGTTGCGTATTTTAATGATCCTTCAGTGGCAGCTGTGCAAGGTAAGCTTTGCAGTTTAAATGCTGATGAGAACATGTTGACAAAGCTTGTTTCCATTGAGGAGGTTGTATGGTGTGAAGCTTATTTAAGGGGAAAGGACGTTTTAGGCTTGTTTGTCCACCTGAAGGGAACCTGCCAGTTTATAAGACGGGAGGTTTTAGCGAAGCTGGGCGGTTTTAACGAGGAAACTTTGTCCGAGGATATGGAGTTATCGGCAAGGCTTGTTGAAAATAGTTACCAGATCAGGTATGCCTCTGACGTGTGTTCTTGGCAGGAAACACCATCCCAAGTGGGGCAACTTTTCAAACAGAGAACAAGATGGTTCAGGGGGACAATGCAAGTAGCCTTCAAATATGGAAGGCTGATAGCCAAGCCTACTAAAAAAAGCCTCGATGCCGAACTCACCCTTCTCGGTCCATTTGTACTTATAGCTTCTTTGATTTGTTACCTTTTAGCATTCTATATATCTTTTGCCGCCATCAACCTTGATGCCTTACTTCAGTTGCTGATGTATATTTCCGCCGTTGGAACAAGTCTTACGCTTATGATTTGCGGTTTGGCGTTAGCCTACATTTCAAAGCCTAGAAAATTGACTAATCTTCTTTGGCTACCATTCATATACTTTTACTGGAGTCTACAATCATTCATCGCATTATATGCGCTTATACTTATGCTTTTGCGTAAACCTCAGGTTTGGGTCAAGACGGAGAAAAAAGGGATAGTTACAGGTGCGTTTGCCGGTTAAATTTCAATTCACAGAAGTCAGCGGCATGTTAACGTGCTTTTCGGTTGGGTTTGCTGTTAGAATGGTTCCTGAGCTTTTAGCCTTTCCTTATCCCATAGGTTTTGACACAGTTTATTATGCGGCTTTTATGAAAAGCGGCGTGATTTGGCCCCATTGGACAGCTTTCTTCACGACTTCATGGCTTTTTCCAGCTATTTCAGTTTCACTTTACAAGGTCGTAGGCGGAGATCCCTTTATGCTTTTGAAGGTTTTGGCCCCATTGCTTTTTGGATTAAATGTTGCTGGAATATTTTGGCTTGCAAGAAAGATGCTAGACTGGGATGTCAGAACCAGTTTACTAACTGGACTATTTTTCACTGTTCAACTTGCATCATTGAGAATTAGCTGGGATTTGCTTAGAAACCTGCTTGGCTTGGGCTTTTTATTATTCACTCTATCTTTTATTAAAAGCCTTGATAAGAGAAGGAGCTTTCTATGTTTTGTGCTGTTTTCTCTGTTTTCAGTTTTTGCCCATGAGTATGCAGCTGTAACTTTGACTTTTTTAGTTTCAGGATCGATTTTATGGTCCCTATTTAAAGGTGAGGATTTGGCCAAAAGTAGAAGGTTGTTTTTTGCTTTTCTACCCACACTTGTAGTTTTTCTCGCCGGCCTTTATTTGAGGTTTTTCCCAATACGTTACAGGATTGAAACTAACGTGATTGACGCCGGAGATGCTGTTTATGCAAGTGTTGGGAAATTTTTCTTCTTAACCAATTATTTGAGTGTGAGAACCTCAGTTGACATGTATGCTTCTTACTTTGATATTACTTTAAGTGTGGCTATGCTGTTTTGCTTGCTGTATTTGTCTTACATTTTTCTTGTTTGGAAGGGTTTCTTTAAAAATAGGATTTTAAGCCTTTGGACTTTTCTGCTTTCGGTCGGGGCGTTCGGCTGCTTAGTTTTTCCTTTTTGTGCTTTGCAGTATTGGCATCGATGGATGTTTATGCTGGTTTATCCTTTCATGTTTTATGCAGTTAACGGAATGAAAAAATGTCGGCAATGGTGCACTGGTTTGCGCTTTGCAACTAGGAAGGTTTTAGGCATGAGTTGTATAACGGTTTTGCTTGGATGCGTTTATTTGGCTACCCCGGTTTTGATGAGCACCGTCAATGTGGGACTTTTCTCGTTTAATCCTGTTAACAAGTATTTTTCCTTTGCTCCGACGGTTCCATATCAGGATGTAGATAGTGTTGCAGATGCTATGGTTTGGCTAGACAAGAATTTAGGCGCTAACGATTGTTTATTGATACATCATGCCTTCCTTTTTTGGGGACAGCTTTACCTTAGCAGGTCGCATACGCTGATTCATTTTGAAAACGATTTGAATATGGCTGTGAATAAAGCTTATGAACTTGGCTTCAGCCGCGTATATTTTGTCTGGTGGAACGAGCCTATTGGATGGTATGGCATAACCGTTCCAGATGATTTTATACGCTTAAAGGATTTTTGCAGAATATCCGTGTATATACATGTCTTCTAATAGAGCTTTTACAATTCGTGTTATTCAAAATTTTCGGAAAAACAACGATACAAATTCTTTAACAAAATTACATTAAAAACGTTGGTCTGGTGGTTCTCTGTTGGTTGAGGCTTCAGATATGAATATTGATGTTGGGGTTGTGAAGGCATACATAGACCGGCCTTTTGTTGTTGTTGGTATTCCAGCGTTTAATGAGGAGAAGACTATTGCTAAGGTTGTTTTGAAGGCTTTAAGGTTTGCTGATAAAGTTGTTGTTTGCGATGATGGTTCTACTGATATGACTGGTGAAATTGCGGAGAAGCTAGGGGCGGAAGTGATTAGGCATGATCGCAATTTGGGTTATGGAGCTGCAATTCAAAGCCTTTTCAGAAGAGCCAGAGAGCTTAACGCTGATGTTTTGGTAACTTTAGATGGTGATGGACAGCATGATCCATGCGAGATTCCAAACGTTGTGAAGCCAATTGTTGAGGGTTCTGCTGATGTGGTTATTGGTTCAAGGCTTGTCGATGAGTGTCGAGCATATACCATGCCGTGGTATAGGCGTGCTGGCATTAAGTTTATCACAAAAATGGTTAATAATGGCACGAGGCGTCCTTTAAAAGATGCCCAAAGCGGGTTCAGAGCCTATAGTCACGAAGCCATTAAAAAACTATCTTTAACGGAGAACGGTATGGGCGTGAGTGTTGAAATTCTAGTTGATGCTGATAAAAAGGGTTTAAAGATTGTTGAAGTTCCTGTGTCATGCAGTTATAGTAAGGATTTAGATAAAAGTACACGTAACCCTGTTAGTCACGGCGTTGACGTGGTTATGTCGCTTATTCGCTTGGTAGTTGAGGAGAGACCACTACTCTTCTTGGGTGTTCCTGGAATTATTTCACTATTTTTAGGCACATTTTTCGGAGTGTGGATGCTTCAGATTTACGCTTTAGAGCGGCATATAGTAACAAATCTTGCCCTGGCTTCAATTGCCTTCACATTTATCGGTTTATTCGCCCTGTTCACGGCTGTAACGCTGTATGCGATATCCAGATTAACGCAGAAAATCAACAGGAAGTAGGACAGAAGCGAGGCGAGAAATGTGTTGGAGATTGAGGTTTGCGAGATTAAAGGCGAATGTCCAGTTCACAAGGTTGGAGACCGGATCATTATAGACGGTCCAAAAATTGTTTTGGAAGAAACCGGATGCTGTTTGTGTTCATGCGTTATCAACGTTACTACATTATGTTGTTGCATTAGAAGAGGGCGCCGACCCTGTTAAGCTCGGTCTGACCACGCCAAAGGAAAAAATGGTTGCGTATATGCAATGTGTTGATCCTGGAAAGCCCTATACTGACGGCGGAACAGTGATTTTCAAGTGTAGAAGGGTAGAGAAGAAAGGGGTTGGCGAATGAAGATTTCCATCGTGCTTGGAACTCGCCCAGAAATTATTAAGATGTCTCCGATAATCCGCGAATGTGAACGTTTAGGCTTAGAATACTTTATCTTGCATACTGGACAGCATTACTCCTACAATATGGATCGAATTTTCTTCGAACAGCTGGAGCTTCCAGAGGCAAAATACAATTTGGATGTTGGCTCAGGAAGCCACGCCGAGCAGACTGGCAAAATGCTTATAGGAATAGAAAAAGTTTTGCGGCAAGAATGGCCTGACGTGGTTTTGGTTGAGGGGGACACCAACACGGTTTTGGCTGGCGCTTTAGCGGCTGTTAAGCTGGGAATTAAGGTTGGACATGTGGAGGCTGGCTTACGCAGTTATGACCGGAGAATGCCCGAAGAGATAAACCGGGTTTTGACTGATCACTGCTCCGATTACTTGTTCGCTCCAACTGAAAAGTCGAGGCGGATACTAATTGGAGAAGGCGTAGCGGAAGAGAAAATATTTGTCACGGGCAACACGATCGTCGATGCGGTTTTCCAGAATTTGGAGATAGCCAGAAAAACGGTGAACATTTTAAATGATTTGGGCCTTGACGAGGATGAATATTTTGTGGTTACCGTTCATAGGCAGGAAAACGTTGACGATGAAAAGAGGTTTCGCAACATTTTGAAAGGGCTGGAAATGGTTCATAGAGAGTTTGGCGCTGAGCTGATTTATCCCATCCATCCGAGATCTAGAAAACGGTTAGAAGCTTTTGGACTGAAGCCTCACAGCATTAGGCTCATTGAGCCTTTAGATTACTTAAGTTTCCTACAGCTTGAAAGCAACGCTAGGCTTGTGCTCACCGATTCAGGCGGAGTACAAGAAGAAGCCTGTATCTTAGGCGTACCATGCGTCACCATGAGAGACAATACAGAAAGACCAGAAACCCTTGAAGTCGGCTCAAACATTTTAGCCGGAACAAACCCACACGAAATCATTAAAAAAGTAGATTTTATGCTCAATAAAGAGAGAAACTGGCCAAATCCTTTCGGCGATGGGAAGGCTGGAGCAAGGATAATTGAAGCATTGAGAGTGTGTTTGAGTTAGTTCAACTTGCTAAAAAACAAAAGGGAGTATACCCGAAGAAAGCTTCTTGGCGTTTACATGATCTTCATTCTTGCGACGTGATGTGGATCAAGTTGGAAATGCCGGTTGAGGTGAGCATTGTCATTCCGATAAGAGATGAAAAAGATTCGTATATCAGTGAATGTCTGGCGAGTTTGAAGGAGACAACTTTTTCGGGTAAATTTGAAGTGATAGTTATTAAGGGAGGAAATCGCTCTCAAGCCAGAAATTTTGGCATTAAGTTAGCGCGAGGTGAAATTATAGTATTTATAGATTCTGACTGTAAAGCATCCCGAGATTGGCTCTCTCTGCTCGTTAGCAATCTTAAGCAATCTTCGACTTTAGGAGGAGTAGGGGGTATAAATGTTTCTCCCTCCGATGATTCTATTCTTGGTAAGGCAGTTGATTTGGTTTTTTCGAGTTATTTGGGAAGTTTGGGTTCTGCTAGTCTCCATAAACCCTCAAAGCCCAAGTTTGTAAATGCTTTGGCTTGTATAAATAGCGCTTTTTGGCGGAAGGTTCTTTTAGAGACTGGGGGTTTTGATGAAGAGTTCGAACTTTGTGAAGATACAAATCTCAGTTATAAGGTGAGAGCATTGGGTTACAAGCTTCTACTTGTTCCATCGATTTGTGTAGAGCACCACCGCAGGAGCACAATTAAGCAATTTGCTAAACAGTTTTTCTTGTATGGAGTGGGGCGAATGAGGTCTATACTTACGAACAGGAGTTATGCGAATAAAGGGGCAATTGTTCCCTTTGTAGGAGTTCTTCTTTTTCCTTTTGTTGCGTGGTTTTTCCCTTTCATTGCGCTGGTGCTTTTAGCTATTTACTTAATCACTATATTGCTTAAAGGGTTGCAAGCCGTTATAAAAATGAAGGAAGTTCGTTTTTTATTTTTGGTTCCGCTTCTATTTGTCATAGAGCATTCGAGTTATTTTATCGGAATGATTTATGGTATTAAAAAGGGAAAATGGAAGAGAAAAGATGCACCGTGTGAAATATTCTACCATTGGGTCTCAAAGTGAAAATGTACTTCATACAAAGGTGAGTAAGGGATAAACGCATGAAATGGGGAGAGCAATGGCACATCCAGGCTATGAATCATTTGCTTGAGCTTGGCCCTCACTCACACTTTGAGCATCTCCTAACGAAACTTTCCACGGGCGTTTGCCATATTAGGTGCAGGCGGCGAAGTGTTTTGGGTGTATAAATCCAGCAAAAACATCAAAGAGATTGTAGGGATTAACATTTCGCGCAAGGAGTTGCAGAAAATTGACAAAAGAATTGCTTGCATAGTACTTGGTGATGCGCAAAGGCTTCCATTTAAAGGTTCTAGTTTTAATGTTATTGTCTGTAAATCAACTCTGCATCATCTAGCTGATCCTAGCAAAGGAATTTTAGAAATGCAACGAGTTCTTTGTGAAGGTGGAAGCGTGATCTTTTATGAGTCTGGAGCCCTTAACCCTATTGCAGCGATCGGTCGTAAGTTTTTTCCAACAGATATTCATGTTCGTTCCGAAAGACCCTTTGTCCCGATCGTTTTAAAAGAAATGTTGGGCAAAGCGCGGTTCAATATCGTTAACGAGGGTTATTTCTTTTTATTTATTCACATATTCCCTATTTTGGGAAAGTGGGTATCCTTCTTTAGAGGTACCAGATTTTTAAAGCTGTTGCATCGTTTGATGTTTTGCTTTGTAAATCGGGCTTAAAGCATTTGTGCTGGATTGCCACTTATGCTGCAAGAAAAACTATCTGAGTTTTTAGGTTTAGCTTTGAATAGCAACCTTACGAGGCGAAGTGTGCGATGCTGGAAAATTATTTTGAAGTTGTGTTAATTAGGTCTAATCCCGTTTTATACGAAATGAGGGTTTTGAAGATCATTCGTTCTCTATCTAGAAAGTATAGGCTACTCGTTTTAGGATGGGATCGTGAAGGAACACATAGTTCTTTTGAGATTCTGGAGAAACTTGCGCCTGTAAAACGGTTTAAAATGAAAGCTCCTTATTCAAAGTTCCATATCTTATTATATTATCCGCTGTTTTGGTTGTGGACTTTTAAGAATTTGCTCACTTATAAACCAAAAATTATTCATGCATGCGATCTTGACGCATTAGTGCCAGGTTATTTTTTCAAAACATTATTTTCAGTCAAACTTGTTTTTGATAATTTTGATAGATTTGCTATGGCTTTCATTCCACCCAAGTATCGTCTTATCTACCTTGCTGTGAATAAAATTGAAGATATTTTGGCTAAAAATTCAGATGCGTTGATAGTGGTTTCAGATGAGCGTAAGTCTTCCTTTGGTGGATACCTGCCTAAATATACAGAGGTTATAATGAACTGTCCTGACTTTGAGGGATTGGAAAAAACTGAAGATAAACCGATTTTAGAAGTTGATGAACCTGGAGTTTTGACTCTGGTCTATGCTGGGGCTATAGCGCATGATAGAGGGCTAATTTTAATCGGTGAAGCTATTAAGGATTTAAGGGATGTGCGTCTAATCTTAGCCGGACGGGTTTTTGATTATACATTAATTCATTTGCTTAAAAACTCAAATGTTCGCTATGTCGGTTTGTTAGAAGCAACGGAGGTCATAAATTTAGAGAGAATAGCTGATGTAATCCCCGTTTTGTATGATCCTTCCATTCCAATAAATCGTGTTGCAAGTCCAAACAAGTTATTTGAGGCTATGATGCTAGGGGTTCCAGTAATAACTAATGTATGTAGGGATGTTGTGGCCGAGGCTCATTGCGGTTTAATCGTGGATTATGATGTGGAAGAAGTGCGAAATGCAATTATCCGTTTAAAAAATGATCCATCCCTTAGAAGGAAACTTGGCGAAAATGGAAGGCGAGCATTCGAACAAAAATACAACTGGAACCTAATGGAAAAGAGGTTACTGCGATTGTATGATCATATTTTAAAAGCTAACATTAGTTAAAAATGAGAAGCGATGCGATCTTGTCCCAATGGTAACCTTGTCGATTGTGCTGCCAACTTACAATAGAAGTTTCATGTTAGAGACGTTTATAAAGTCATTAATTAAACAATCCTATACAAACTGGGAATTGATAATAATAGACGATGCCTCTAAAGACAATACTTTTCAAATAGCAGCCAAGTATACGGATGATGAAAGAGTTCGTTTGTATCGTTCTGCAAACCATAAGGGATTGCCCGCAACCCGCAACCTCGGCGTATCTTTGTCAAGAGGTGATTTGATTTTTTTCGGGGAGGATGACATAATTTTCCAAAACAAAGACGCGCTCAAAATCCTTATTGACACATACTTTAAGCTCAAAAAAGAACATGAAGTTGGAGCAGTCGGACCTCGTCTTATAGATGCAGGATATAAGTGGTTAAATGATGTGGTTAGAATAGGTCACGTTACTGGCTGGACATACCACAACTTTGGATACGATCCTGGAAAAATTATTGAAGTACCATTTCTCCATGCTTGTTCGTTGATTCCAAAAACAATTTTTAAAATCGTTGGGGGGTTTGATGAAAAACTTTATTTAGGGACACATGCAAGAGAAGAAGTCGACTTTTATTATAGAATAAGAAGCAAAGGGTACAAATTGTTCTTCCAACCTAAATCTGTACTTTGGCACCGGCATATAGCTTGTGGCGGATGTGAAAAAAATTCCATGCTGAAGACACTTTACTATGAATATAGAAATAGTATGCTATTTTACGCGAGATTTTATGGAATCCTACAATCATATAGATTACTGTTACATCCTCTCTTAAGAGCAATGTTTCATGAAACTCCATTATAGATGCAAGTGAAAAGAAAACTTCAGCTACGAGAAAACAATACAAACATGGCAAAAATCCTCCAACAATTAGAACAAGCATAAATTAAATGGCAATGAAAATCCTTATACTTACAGATAATTTTCTTCCATCGCTGGGCGGTGTGGAGCGGCATACATATACCTTAGCATGTTACCTTAGTAAGCTATCCCATGACGTTGTCGTGGTTACACGTTCATCTAAATATATTTGTCAAACTTCTCAATTAGATAAATATCTAGAAGGAGTACACAAGATTAAAGTTTTAAGAATTCTTCCGATGGCAACTAGCCTTCCTCTTTATAACACAACAAAATATCTTCTGTTCTCGCGCAGTATTGTAAAATATTTTAACGAAGTCGCCGACAAATATGACATTGTACACTACCATGGAACACATCAACTTTTTTTGAGGTTTACTAAATGTAAAAGCCCAATTATTACATCCGTCCATGGCATATTCCCGGCCTGCGTCTTGCAACTGTCAAGACCATGCAAAAAACAGTCTGTGGTAAACTGTGCGATCTGTGACGTAAGCGGAAAACCTGAACATGTGTGCGTTCTACCAGTTATGATACCTTACTATTACTGCTACTACAGGTTAATGGAAGAAAGTTTGAATAGCGTTAAGTATGTAATATGTGTGAGTGATTATGTAAAAAGTTACATTAAAAATGTCCTAAATGTGGGCAATTTAGTTACAATATACAATTTCATAGATCTTGAGGAAATAACGTCCGCGCTTAAGCACTCAACAAAATTTGATTTAAGGGATTATTTGAACATTCCCTCTAGTGCTAGGATTATAACGTACTTTGGCAACCTATCGTTCAATAAGGGTGTTGACTTTTTGATAAAAGCCTTTAAAAAACTTCGCAAAAGTGCTAGGGATGATATTTACCTTGTGGTTGGTGGGGAAGGCCCGCAAAGAAGACAGCTAGAAGACCTTGCGGAACCGATTGGAAATATTATCTTCACTGGTTTTGTTCCAAGAAAAATTCAACTTGCAATAATGGCGCAAAGTGATGTTTTCGTCCATCCAGCAAGGTATCCTGATGCTTGTCCAACGGCTATACTTGAAGCAATGGCGCTTGGGCTTCCTGTGGTAGCCACAAGGTTGGGCGGAATTCCTGAGCTTATTGTCGATAAGAGGGGGGGTTATTTGGCTGACCCAAACTCCCCTGACGACCTTGCAACCAAAATATCTATTATATTAAACAATGAAAAATTTAAGTCTCAAGTTAAAGTTTTTAATCTAGAATGGGTGCGTAGATTCGACATAACTCTTTTAGGTCCTAAAATAATCCAGCTGTATGAGAAAGCGCTAGCTTGATGTGAGGATATGTTCAAAGGAAAGATTGAGGTATTCGCACAGATACTTGCATTTATCACAACGTTTTCTGTGCTGGTGTATGTTTCAAGGACTGCATTTGGCTTAGCGTTCGCTTTCATACTTAGTGTTCTATCGGTAGCTATCACACGTTTCACGCTTCGAGGCGAACCTCCATCAGTGTGTGTGGAAATGTCTCTTTTATATAAAATCAGTACATACAATCTGCTTGCTATATTGTATGCTGTTCTATTAATTCTTCTTTTATCTGCCCATATGTTAGGCTTAGTGCCTCGTTCTTTAATATTTTTCCAAGAGTGGGGTGCCATTCCAATTCAAAACTACATACTTTTACTTGCGTCAATAGGAGTCATTTTCTTTCTTCCAGGGTACTTTATTCTTCGACTTATCGACGTAGGTTATTCGATACGTAGTTTAGATGCGTTTGTCTTTTCGTTTCTTCTAAGCTATTTCTACACGCCGTTTGTGAGTTTGATTTCATTATTGTTTCTCGGAAAGATTTCTACAGTATTCTACTTGTCAATTTCCTTCCTTCTTCTAATATGCATCTTTGTCTCCGACATTCTTTTGAAGAAAAATGTAGAAATAAAGCGGAGGGACGGAAAAGTTCGCATAGACCTCCTATTACTAATTACTTTAATTGCTTTTTTTGTAGCAGCTCTAGCATTTTTAAAAGATTATGGATACCTCGGCGGTGACGTATGGCGACATCAAGGAACAGCAATTTCCATAATACGATATGGATTAGAAGTAGTAAGAATTCCGCTAAACTGGTTTCATGTAAGTCTTGCTTACGTCTTTTCCCTCTCGGGCTTTCCATTAGTCAATTCTGCTTCGGTATTCAATCTACTGAACGTTATGCCCATTTTAGCGTTTTACTGTATGGCAAGAAAAATTTTTGGAGAAAAAATTCATGCAATGCCCGCCATCGCTACCGTGTTTTTTTCCCTCTTTTCTGGCTTTGGTTGGATCTATGCATTATACCGAATGCAATTTGAAAGCTGGACTGATGCCTTGGTCCGAACAGCATCTATTACAGCCAATGACACACTTTTTTCAAATTTATGGATATGTGGAAATAATCCAGCTTGGGTTAGTTTTACCGCGTTTTTTATGTTGTTATGCCTTTTATTCAGTACGATTAAACAAAGATGCGTTGTCTTTGCGTTAACTTTATTGACCTTTCTTACAGCGTGGGCATTGCATGTTTCTGAGGCCTTAATTTTCGTATTTATGTTTGGTGTTATTCTTCTTTTTTGTCGATCTATTAATCAATCTAGGAAATTTTTGGTTTACTTAGCCCTGATCCTCAGCTTATTTACCACACTAATCGTGATACGTTTGTCGCCAAAAGCCGGCTTATTTACTGTCGGACTTTGGGAATCCTTGTTGCCTTTGACCTATCTAATCGCGACTACGTTGTTAATGCTTGGGTCACAAAAAATATTCACTTTTTTCAAAAAACTCATTGCATATATCAAACATGATCGAACAGTTCACATTAGTATTTCCATGTTGATTCTTTTCCTATATATGCTATCTTTTTATCTTTGGGTTCAAGAAGAACAAACTCTATGGAACTTGCAAAGCATTTTCACAGACATTGGTTTTGTTCCTTGGTATACTTACCCTATGAGGTTGGGTGTATTGGGAATTTTCGTGGTTCTTGCACTATTGCTTAAAAATAACATGTGTGGCTTTCTTGTAGACATGTCGAAACACTTTATGACCTTCATAATCTTAGCGGGTGCACTTTTTGTTTTCGGAAAAAGCATAACTATTACCAAAGTATACCTTGTTTCTGTAGATTACTGGGAGATACGCATATTGAGATATTTTTTGCACGGAGTTGTTGCCATAATTGCGACAATGTTCGCTTTATACTTGCTTAGTTCTATTAGAGACCGGCTTCGTCAAGCCGAGATGGAAAAACGTGGGCTGTCTCTAAAGTTCTTAACGGCTATTCTCTTAGCTTTAGTTATCGTTGCTGGAACAATGTCAACAGCCTTCACTGTCGATTATTGGGCTAACCAACCCAGACGCGCGGTTACAAAAGATTTGGGCATTGCAACACTTTCACTTGGAGAAAATACTCCCTTCATGAATCAATCTGCGACGTTTGTAAGCATAACCGCCCCATCAGCCGACGTTCTTGACCGCTTAGGGATTAAGCGAGTTTATGACCCTATGCGAAGTACAATTGCCTTAACATCTAATCCTGCAACTTATTATTTTGGTACATGGTTTACAAAAGCAAATTATCTCTTGTACGTTCCAGAATTTGATGACTACATTTTGAAGTCGAATAGGGATTCTTTTCTATGCACTAATGTACTTCAGGCTGTTGATCCAGTGTACAAAATTAATGAAACATTAATCTACGAGCTTCCCTACGGTGTTCCTCCAACACCAGAATCGGAAGTTTTACTTCTCACCCCAACAGGCTCACCTTACACTTCCATATTAAACGCATTTGCCCAGACGAACAGCAGTTACGATGTCGCCCTGCCTAGTGCCTTCACGAACCTCTATTATCCTATAATAGTGTTACCCTACGATCCGCTTGACAATGAGTTAAGCCAGAAACTAACAAAAAGACTGGATGAAGGGGCAACGCTAATCGTCTTTAATGTAGATAAACTTGGGAACTTTGCTGAAAAGCTGAATTTAATTAGAAAAGACAAAATTGCACCTGTTGAACCAATTGATTCATGGAAAATTAGTATAGGCGAAGGCCAAATCAAAACCACGATGCAAAACGAGCAAACAACTATGAATGTAACTGGACAGACCAATATCAACGGTTGGCTAAGAATCGATTACATTTTCCAAGAGCCTTGGAATTCAAAAAATGCAGAAGCGTTAGCCTTCAAGTTTAAAAGTAACAAACCCGTTCAATCTGTACGTTTTGTACTGTTCGACATCAACAATAACTATCAAGCCTATACCCTTCCATATACATATGCTGGAGAATGGAAAGAGTTCAAATTGAACTTTTATAATTTCACCGAAGCCTCAACCTCCATGAATCTTTCAGCGATAAGCAAGATCCGCATAGGAATAAACGGAGAACCAAATTCAGTTTACGACTTCTATTTTTCTGATATCGAAATTATTCTCAAACCCAACAGTGTACCTTCAAATTCAATAGCCTACAAACAACAAACACTAACGCTACCAGCCGCAATTAATGTTCCCATCCTAAATACTAATAACGCCACCGCTTTCTACATGCTTAACGAAACAAAAGTGTCCCCACTTATTATACAAGAAAACTACGGCGCTGGAAAATTAATCTACGTTAACGCGTTTCCTTTAATAGATAATAAAGAAACTAGTCTCAAGATTTTACCAGAGGTTTTGAAATGGATAAAAGATACAACTGAACTCCCCTCATTCAATTGGACACGAGACAACATAAACCAACGCTTCGAAATGTACACTAAACGAGTTACCGCACAAGGTTCCATAAACATAGACTCGAACTCAATTATGTTCATTAATGGTTTTGAACTCAAACTACAAGCCCAAGACTATTCCAATATTCACTTCTCAATAAAGGCAACCAATATAGAAATAACCCCATACACAATGGGGACCTACGCTAAAATCTCTTTTTATGAACCATTTGAGTTAAATATTTTTGAAAACGAAAAACTTCTCTCAAAATACTATGTCACAAACAATAGCACCCTTTTAGTTAAGGACCCCCGAATAACGGTTCACGGCGAAACACAGTTGGAGGAAAGCTTTTGGAGAAAAAAAGCGGAACATTGGGGACGTACATTAATTTTTAACGGAGAGACTGCTTTTACAATTCATTATCCAAATGTGTATCTTTTCATCTTTGATTTCAAGTATAATGGTTCTTTCCGATCCTTCACGGTTTACTCGGATCTTGTCAAATTGTATCCTCAACTTGAACAGGTCCACACCTCATTATACCTCTCAATTATCGTCCTCGTGCTTATTGCCACCATTGAAAAAGTTAGAAAAACTCAAGAACCAAAAGAAAATTTTTCTAATCAGTAAAATGAAAATAGTAATAGCTTGCTGTTGGTCCTACTATAACAAAGGCGACGCCGCTATTGCCCTCGCCACCATAAAGCTAATTCAGAAGATTGTGCCAAACGTAGAAATAACGATGTTGGCTTTTGACCACCATAGCTTTATAAAACACAAAAAGGAATTGGGAGATTCCATCAAAGTTTTGCCAATGCCATCTATCACAGATTCATTGCAGCCCCTACGAGTATTGTTTGGTACAGCATCACGCGTTGCTTTAAAAGGATTATTCGGGCCCCTCTTTTTGATACTGAGTTTAGCGTTGATGCCTCTTTTAAAATTGTTTGACAGTCAACTCAAATGTACTCTTCGCAGTATAGATGATTCTCACCTAGTTATAATAGTTGGTGGAAATTACCTTTACTCTCATTTCGGCTTTTACATACATGCGATTCCGATAGTTTACGCAAAATTTTTAAGGAAAAAGAAAACAGTGATGCTTGGTCATAGCATCGGACCATTTGAAGATGCTCTTAGCCGCACTGTTGCACGCATAATTCTGTATCGTATGAATCTCGTAACTTATCGTGAAGAGCTCTCATCTTTATATGTCCGAAAAAACCTTAATGTAAATGCTCCAAACATGTTTGTCTCATGTGATATGTCCTTTTTTCTACAGTCGCCAAAAACCACCTGTGAAGTTCTTGAAAGCCAACCTAGAGTTGGAATAACTGTTCGCAAATGGCTCTTTAATCAGCCTAACTTATATAAAAGATATATAGACAGCATTACACAAACCGCCTTCAACTTAATGAAGGATGGATTTGAGGTTTATCTAATACCATTCAGTTATATCGGGGGAGGGGAAGACGATTTAGGTCCATGCAAGATCATATACAGCAAACTTTCTACTATATATCCCAAAAAAGTATATTTATTGAATGTAAAAGAAGAATCACCAACTTCATTAGTCAAAATAATGGGAAAACTCGGGTTACATATTTTCATAGGAACACGAATGCACTCTGTGATCATGGCCTCTTTAGCAAGAATACCATCAATTATAATCTCCTACCAACATTTCAAGGCGCATGGCATATCTCAACAATTAGGACTACATAACTATGTTATCAGCATTGAAAATATAACTCCTCATAGATTAATGACTTGCGTAGAAAAATTGCTTAAACATTATGAGCGAGAAAGAACAAACCTCATAATGACAATTCAACAACTCAAAAAGATTAATGAACGCAAAATATGTTCTGCATTATTATCATTGATACACGTTGATTAAAATGCTGAATCGAAAGAATGAATAGATTCCTCCTCATCAATTTCTGTGAGAGTTTCTTGCGAAGCGCTCGAATCTTAGTTTCGGTCTAATTCTAAAGTTAAGAAAGGCTACAAGTTGTTTAACCGTTGGAAAAGACTTTTATTTAGCCCACGTTCCAGAAAGAATAGCGCCCGGAAACGCCATAAAAGAGTTTGTTGAAAGCCCAAGACTGATAGGAGGCGTAGGGTCAAACAGCACAAAATAGCCGCAGAACTATTCAAAACAGACGCCCCAACAGCCGAAATTGCCAAACTCGCAGAAAACACATTCCGCGACATAAACATAGCCTTCGCAAACCAACTTGCCCTAATATGCGAACAACACGGAGTAGACGTCACAGAAGTAATAAAACTTGCCGACACCCACCCAAGACTCAGCCCAGCCGAGCCAATCATCCACAAACTCATAAGCCTAAACGCCACTATCATCGTTTACGACCCCCACTGCGGCCAAAGCTTCGGAGCCAAAAAGGCAAACTCTCTACATGAGGCAGTTAAAGGCGCAGACTGCCTAACCATAATAACCGACCACATAGAATTCAAAAACCTAAACCTTCAGGAAATCAAGACACTAATGGCTGAAAAACCAGCCATAATCGACGGAAGAAGGATAATAAACCCTATCCAAGCAGAAAGGCTAGGCTTCCTATATTACGGCATAGGCTTCGGCAAACAAAGAAACAATTAAAACAAAATCTACAGAAAAATCGTTTCTCCACATAACTCCTTAACGCTGCGTGAGTTTATTATGCCTCGCCAAGAACCGCCACAATAAACGCAAATCTTATTGAAAAAGGGAAAAGTCGAAAAGTCTTCGCAGCTGGATTAATTGGCATAGTTTCGCTGGTAACGGGATTAATAATTCTGGGAATGTTAATGGGCGTTATTGGTTTAGCCATCGCCCTAATTGCAGTCCAAACAATACGGGCGGCGTACCTAAGCACAAATACAAAAACTGAGTGAAAGGAAAATTCGAAAATGTGCAGACTATTTTAGAAATAATTGGGGGTATTGCTTGGAATTATCTGCACGCGCTGTTAATAGCGATTTTGTTGAAAATCTTTGAAATGTTCGGCATCCTTTCTTATTATTAGTTTTGGGCTGGTTCGCCCAGTCTCGCCTTTGTGGTTATATTACTAATTAATATTTTTCTATGCGACTGTCGATATATTCTGGGCTAGAGGGGCTGTAGCATGAAGATACTTGTAACTGGTGGTGCAGGCTTTATAGGTCATAACGTGGCCATAGTCTTGAAAAACCATGGCTTTGAGGTAGTTGTCCTTGACAGTTTGGAAAGGGCTTCGGAGCAAGCCATAAATAGGCTGAAGGCCGCTGGTGTGCCTATAATAAAAGGCAATATCCTCAACGATACGGCTGTCAGAAATGCCTTGGTTGGGGTTAAGGTTGTTGTGCATGCGGCCGCGTACATAAGTGTTGAAGAATCCCTTCAAAAACCGGCACAATACTTTAGGAATAATGTTGCAGCCACCGCGAACATTGCTAAAAACTGTTTAGACAAAAATGTTGAGCTCATAATTTACGTGAGCAGCGCAGCCGTTTATGGCGAGCCTAAACACCTTCCCATAAATGAAATGCATCCAACAAATCCCACATCGCCATATGGCTTATCAAAACTAATGGGTGAGGAAGTCGTAAAATTCTATGGGGGACAAGGCCTAAACTATGTTATATTGCGGTTGTTTAACGTTTATGGACTGGGGCAGACAGGTGCCTATGCTGGGGTAATAACAAACTTCATAGAAAATGCCAAAAACGGAAAGCCTCCTATAATCTATGGTGACGGGCAGCAGACAAGGGATTTTATTCATGTGGCCGACGTGGCTGAATCTATAAAAAAAGCCATAGAAAAACCTCCAACGGGTCAAACAATTAACATAGCCACGGGAAAGCCAACAACCATAAAGGAGCTTGCCGAACTCATTATCAAGCTTTCAAGGCTGAACTTGAAACCAATCTTCGCCGAGCCGCGTCCAAGAGATATAAAACACAGCTGTGCAGACATAGCTTTGGCTAAAAGGCTTTTGGGCTTTGAACCGAAAATAACACTGGAGGAAGGCCTAAAAAGTCTCATGGAGTGAGTGCAAAGTTTTCTGTTGTTGATGGTTATGGTTTCTCTTCTGTTTCTCCCCAGCTTAGAACGAAGTTGCAGTAGGGACAAACGTTTATGAGCCGGCTTTTTCCTGTGCTGAAGTCTAGCATAACTAATGGTTTGCTGAAGACTCGCTTGCACTTTGGACAACTGATTAGCATGTGATCTTGTTGAGTGGTTGTTTTGGCTTTTTGTTGAGGCTTGGCTAGTTTTGCAAGCCTCGCAATTTCATCTATGCTTGCATGGTCGTGCTTTCCCTTAAAGAGGCGCCAAATTTCCAATCCAAAGTATGTTGCGCTTAGAATAATTGGTACAGCTAAAAAGACGTAGATCATTTTTACCATCGTCCAGTAAGCTGAAGCCCATTCATGGTTGAATTGTAAGCCGAAATTGTAGAGATCGTGGTGAATGATCCAGTCTATGCGTTCAATTAAAACTAAAATAAATATTGCGCTGACCAGCCATAAGATAATGGTGATCTTAGCTATCCATCCGTTCTCAAGCAGATTTTTCCAGGTCAAACTTTAGACCTGAGCTAAACAAGAATTTTGGACAACAAAAATGTTGTGAATCGAGAATTAAAATCCAAGGTATAATTTCAGCCAGGTTTTCTAGCTAGGCTTGTTGTCTCGTATTTCGGGTTTTGAAATATTTGGGTGAAGGTAATAATATATTAAATAGCAATACACTCTACATTTTTCCTGTGAAAAAATGATAAAAAAGGAAAGTCGCATGTTTCCTATCAAAGAAAAATTGGCTGCCCTAGAATGGAGTTTAAAATTGTTAAATACATCAGTAATGGTTACGCGCACTCCCATCCGCACCATTAAAAGCATGATTAAAGGTAACGTGGTTCTTCCAGCGATTCAAAAATTAGGAAAGATAACTAACCTAGGCACGTGAAGGTAAACGCGCGTTTCGTTCAAGATTCTTCAAGATGATTAAGCAATTTACTAACTTGAATTAAGGTTTAACAGATGCTTTTCTAATTTAATGATACTCACCTTCGCTAAATGAAATGCCTTTGTTAACCATATTTGAGGCGGAACGAAACGGTTAAATCAGCTTGCTCGATTTTAAGAGTTAGCTGAAAGGGCGGGCGGTAGCTCAGCTTGGTAGAGCTTCCGGCTGTAGACACCTGCCCATGGTGGGTGTCCCGTTTCAGCCTACCAAGCGCACAGGTGATTTGCGGAAACCGGAGCGTCGCAGGTTCAAATCCTGCCCGCCCGACCAATCTCTATTTAATGCTCTTTTCATTTCTAAAGCTTCTGGATTCTCTGAATTCTCTTTTGAGGGTTCATTTTGGGTAATTTTCCTGTTAGAGCCTTCAATAGCTTCTATATAAAGCCTTAAGGAGTTTTCACAGCATTGTGAAACATTTAAGCCCAATTTCTTGGCTTTCTCGAGGATTTCCCTCTCTATAAAGACGCTAGTCCTAACCTTCACACAGACCACCTTATATAATCTTATGCATATGATTGAGGCTCTTTCTATTTCCAAAGCGAATTTTCTCTGTTACGCTATGAATGATTAAACCTGCAAAGACTATAATTGGATAGACAATCAAGCCATAAGCAAAGACTATGTCTCCAAAAAGTAAGAGTGAAAATGGAGCAAATGATAGAATAATAAGTAAAGGCCATCGTAATTTGTTATAGAGCCTTTCCAATTTTAATGTGTTAAAATCATGGCACATGAGTAAAAATTAAGGCATTAAAAAAATTATATTTTTCAATGGGTATCAGCATAATTAGGTCAGGAGATTTTAGTTTGCCGATAAGTTTGAGGCGATCCAAAAGCTGTGGTTGGGTTGTAGTAAGTTTAAGCTTCGCGATGTTTTTTATGGCTTCAGGGGCACAGATGTCCTTCCCAGTCTCGCTTATGTCTATATCTAGGGAGCTAGGTTGGGATATATCTTTGCTAGGCCAGGCCATGAGCCTCTGCATGTTAAGTACAGGTTTTTCGATGCCTATTGTTGGTAAGATAACGGATAAATATGGTTCTAGGGTTGTCATCTTATTTGGATATGCTGTAGCTGGTGTAAGCACACTCCTTTTGTCTTTTGTTTCGGAAATTTGGCAAGTTTATCTGTTTTATGGGGTCATGTTGGGCTTTACTTGGCAGAGCATTGGTATGGTTGCTTCAACAACTTTGATATCAAAGTGGTTTGCTGAAAAGAAGAGCTTACCTTTAAGTGTTTTTCAATCTGCTTATCCGATCGGCTGGTTTTGCACAGCACCTTTAGCTGAGAGTCTTATTCAGAGTTACGGGTGGAGAAATACATGGTTTTTGCTTGGCACGGTCTTCATAATAATAATTGCTTTTTCAAGCTTTTTCATCAAAGAACCCAGGGCATCCTCTACAAAGGTTTTAGGTAATACATCGAATGAAGCAATTTCTATAAAGATGGTTGTGAAAACGGGCTTTTTTATAATTGTTGGAATTATTATCATGTTTATGTGCGGGTTTACAGACATGCCTTTTGCCCAACTTTGGGTTCCAATAAGTGTTGAGTGGGGAATAGATGAGGTTGCTGCATCATACGGGCTTGGATATATAGCTGCAATGGCGTTTATTGGAACCATATCTATAGGACTATTGCCGAAAAAGTTTGGTTATAAAATACCATTTTCAATTCTTTATTTTATTAGAGCTGTATCTTTAATGTTGCCTATATTTTTTGTTAGGTCTATGGTGGTCTATTATGTGTTTATTGTCTTGTTAGGCTTAAGCTTCTTTGGAATGGCGCCCATTTTTTCAGCTTGGATTGGAGAAACATTTAGTGAGAAGATTTTGGGTGAACTTTTGGGGCTTTCAACGTTTATGCATTTCTTGGGAGCTGCGCTTGGCATATATGTTTTTAATTTAATGAATAATGTTTATGGGAGCTACTATCCAGCTTTCCTATTAAGTTTAGTTCTTGCGTTAGCATTGATTGTTCTTTGCTATTTAATCAAACCACCTAAAACTCAAAATTAGATAAAAGTTTACGTTTAAGCCCCCAATTTCAAATGCGCACGCGGGAAACAAGTATATGTGTATATGTTGGTTTGGTTGGATAAAACTTTTATATTTAACGTTTGTGTGGATTATGGTTAGTGTTCAAAGCCTTTAAGGTGCTGTTATGGAGCCGAGTAAGAAGCCTTTGAATGTTCTTGTTAAGCAGTTAAATGCAAATATTGCTGTTGTTTTGAAGAATGGCTGTGAATATAGGGGTAAAATGGTTAAGTGTGATGGCCATATGAACATTCTCTTGGAAGGTGCAACTGAGTGCCGTGAAGATCAGCCTGTCGCCAACTATGGGAATGTTTTGCTGCGTGGCAATAACATTCTATACATTGTTTTGGATGCTCTTAAAAGGTAGCGGTTTTCTTCCTTTGCCTGTCACGTACTCGAAGGCTTGTTGCGCGTCTGTTTCAAACAGGTGTTTACGCTTGAAATAGGTGATTATGTTTTCTATGTCGCGTTTCAAGAGTTGCTGGGCGTTAGGCTGGTCTTTGGTTACATACTGTGGCCAGTCGATTATGAGGATGTGCATGTCGGGTTTTAGTATGATGTTGTATTCGCTTAGGTCTGCGTGGATTATTCCGGCTTTCTGGTAGGCTTTTCTGATGTTGTGTAGAATTTCCATTAGCACTTTCTGTGGGTTTGGGATTTCGCGTAGTTGGGCGAGTTCTGCACCTTCTATGGCGCTCATGGCTATGGCGTGGCGGTTTTGGCTTATGGGTTTTGGAACAGCCACGCCTTTCGGGTATACAAGTGTTAAGGCTTCATATTCTTTTTCTGCAGCTTTTCTTGAGCGTAGTAGCCAGTGCATGTCTTCTGTTGTCCAGCCGCGTTTGCGTCTTGTTTGGCGGAAGCTTATTCTTCCTAGGCGGTGGAATTTTATGGCTATGCGCTCGCCAATCGGCGTTAAAGCGTCGTAGACGTCGGCTTCTTTGCCCACGCCGAGTGGTTTGCCGAAGGCTTCTAGGATTCCGGCTTTCACAAAGGCGTTTATCGCCAGACAGTCGTAGCCCGCGTAGTTCAGCGTATACCCCAAGTAGGGCTGTTTTGTCTGGCGTATTAGGCGGAGCTTGTGTAGTTTTTCGAGGCGGAAGGTGACTTCTTCCTCGTTGAATTTGGAGTATTTGGCGATGACCTCTTTTGGCACGTACTCGTGTTTTGTCATGGCGGCTTCGATGACCTGCAATATGCGGAAGTCTTCGCTTTCGAGGTTTTTGAAGGCTTGGATGGCTTCGGCTGACATCACTAATGCCTAAAATAGACGCGTTTGCTAATTAAACTATGCATATGTGGAGCTGTTCAAACATGCTATATAGACGGAAGCCACAAGGCGGTTTTAGATATGGCTGGGTTTCTGCTGGCTTACTGCCACCAAAAAGGCATCGAGAAAATCTATGGGTTTACATGCAGCCACAAGCCAGTAACAGACACTTTGGAAAAGTTTGGCTTCAAAAAACCAGAAAAAACAGCCATAATCTTCGAAAAACACCTATAAAAGCGTCAATTTTGTTGACTGTGGCAAACCACAAAATTGATACCCCTCTCTAGAGTTTTTGGTAAACGCTGGAAAATGGAGCCTTTTTCAGCCATATTTTCCCTAGCCCCTCCCCTCTAGGGTTTCCAACATCCTTTTGGATTGCAAAAGCCAATAAACGCTTACCCTCTCTAGAATTTGTTTTTATGCTTTGATTCGCTAATACCTTTTTTCGTTGGTTGCTAAACTGAAAGCCCCATGAACTTAAACATGAAGCTGTCATAGCTATAATTTGTATTAGCTTAGTCGAGACAAGATTCTTGGAAGGTTGATTATGAAAGTGACAGCCACAACAGCTATGATGAGCCAAGCAAATAGTGTTTTTGCTGTATTTAGCAGTTCTTGGGAATTGTTATATATACTTAATAAAAATGCTATAAGGACAACCACGGCGAGAATCGAGAGCGTCGATTTTGCGAAAACATTTATGTTTAATGGCATTTTTACTTCTCACCTCTTTCTTTTTGATTTTCAAATTTTGTAAAGGGAAATATTGGTCTAAATTTTGAAAGATTACTTAAAAATTTAGAAGACAATCTTCTCTTTAATTAGCTTCCAAAGATTTACAATTATTAAGACGCCACAACTCAAACTGATCCCGCTTAATAATGCAGAATATACCCAGACCCATTTGGGTATGTAGAGGAGGATTGGTAATAAACCCAAGCTGAATATTATTAAGATTAAGCATAAGGATCTAATGTATGCGTAACGCTCCGTAAGTTTTTTGCCCTTGTCTGTTATCTTGACATTATCTTGTGTCGGGTTGTACTCAATATATCCCCTTTGAGATAGATCCATCAGATCTTGGTATAGATGGCTTGGACTATTATAGCCAAGTTCTCTCTGCAAATCTGTTAACTTAATTTTCGTATCGAAGATATACCCGCTGAATAATTCAATCAAGTCTTTGTCTCTTATGTAAAGGAGAAGACGTGTCTTTTTTGGAAGAAGTTCCTTTTCATACTTCTTTGTATTCATTGCGAGTCTAAACAATTATGCTACGTATACTATAATCTTTTCTATATTTCTTGTGGTCTTTTCAAGAGTTAACTTTAGGTAAAACTTACTTCTATATGTTGGACAAATATCTTACCTTACTTTTATTCGTAGTTGTTCTATTTGTTGGGTGTTTGGTCTTTCCACTGTTATGGTTTTTTCTGGTTTTGTTCTGCCACAGCGCACTTGCACTTTGCCAGTCTTCTGGTCTGAGTAGTAGGCTGTTAGCTGTGCCGCCTTTTCTATGGCTTGCCTTGTTTTTGGTCCCTGCAGAAGCGTGATGGGGCTTCCTGTGCCAACCGCCTCAAAGAAATAGTCGTTTCTGCCCTTAAGTTTTAGAAGCGCCTCGTTTTCTTCCTTGTTTCTTCCGACGATAATCTTGTTTTTGCCGAGGCGGAAGTGGCGCCCTATTTTCAGAAGCTCTAAATCAGTTATGGAGACACGTTTTTTGTGTTCGAGCAAGTCGCGGAGTTTCGCCGCAAACTCCTTGTAGGTTAGGAGGCAGCCGCCGGCTGGGGACTGGTATTCTGTTATGCCATAAGCCTTTGCAAGGGCTAACTGTCTTTTGCGGGATTTACCCCTAATGTCTAGCAGCTTGCTTCTATCCACAATTCCAGCCTTTTCGGGTTCTGTAGGCGGCAAAAGCTTTGCGGACAACGGTCTCAGCAATCGTCCTTTTAGGCCTGATTCTTCTTCGACGATTTTTAGGGCTTTCCAGTGCTGGGACATGGGACGCTCGTCTAAAACTTCACCAGTTATTATAAAGGAGGCGCCAATCTGCCGTGCATACTGTTTAGCCTTTTTAAGCATGTATATGTGGCAGTCTATGCATGGGTTCATGTGCTTGCCATAGCCATATTTGGGTTTGCGGATAACCTGCCGCACATAGTCCAAGCTTAGACGCATAACGGTTAATGGCACGCCTAACTGCTGGGCAGCCCTTTCAAGGCTGAAGCCGCCAGCCCTAGCCGAGTAGAAGGGCGTAAGAAAAGTTATGGCTTCGACGGCTATGCCCTGCTCCTGAATCATTTTTATAGCGAGGCTGCTGTCCAAACCGCCGGAAAAAAGCGCCAAAGCCTTTGCTTTCGCTTTTTCCATAATCCCCGCCTCTACTGGTTTGAAACTGTTATTTAAGTCCTCTTTAAGCTCTGTAGCCGCCGAAGCTTACTACGAGGAATATTCCGTACATGAAAAGCAGCATTAGGGCTTCTCTCCAGCCAACTCTTCCGCTGGACAGAAAATACCAGAGCAGAAGGTTTGTTATGAGCGAGAACAATATTGGGCTTGTGAATGGAGTGATCTCTCTTATCTCCGTCGAGCTCATGAGGGCTAAGCCGAGAATTAGAGTTATGTTTGTGAAGCAGCTTCCAACAATGTTGCCTAACGCCAGTTCCAAATGGCCTTTGAAGGCTGATTTCACGGTGTTTGCAAATTCAGGCAGACTTGTTCCGAAAGCGACAATGGTGGCGCCTAGGATAACTTGGGGCACGCCAAAATACTCGGCAAGGTATACGGCGGAATCAACTATGAAATTGGCACTTGCCACCACTATAGCGGCGCCAAAAACAGCTAAAAAAGTATAAAGCTTCAATTTTGCCCTCTCCTCGCCGAGAGCACACTCGTTTTTTATGCGTCTCATGCTTGCAAGTCTGTAAATGTAGAATGCAAATATTCCTATGAGGAGAATCCCTATCAATCTGCTTGCGTATCCCACGTAGAGAAGTGTTAATGGAACCACGGAGGCTATGAAAAGGCCGAAATAAAGGGTTCCGACCTCCTCTTCTGTTATAAGCGGCAACATCTTTAATCGGTCAGAACTTTTCAAGGAGGCGATCAGAATCCCCGTTCCCAATATTAGACAGATATTCACAACGTTGGAGCCTAAAACGTTTCCAATGGCTATGTCCACACCTTCGCCCAAAATTGCGGCGAAAACAGAAACGCTTAGTTCCGGCAAAGTCGTGACCAAGGCTATTAGGATAAAACCCACTGTTGTTTTCCCCAAACCGCTTATTTCTGAAACCTTAACTGCATTGTCGATGGTTAACTCGCTTGCCCTGTCAAGTATGATCAATGAAGCTATGAGAACAAGCACGTTGCCAAGTAGTCCAAACTCCTCGAACATCGCTGGCAACCTCACTCGCTTTAAACAAGCTTTGTATTAAAATATTTCCTTGCTGAATTCTAAACATAGACGCGTAAACAAGATTTCAATTAACTAGAGGCTCGAGACATGGCGTCCTACGAAATAGTGTTTCTCGGAACAGGCGGCGGAAGGTTCACAACCATTACCCAGAAACGGCGCACTGCTGGAATACGAATATTGGGCGAAAACCTAAACCTACACTTGGATCCCGGACCTGGAGCGCTTGTCTACTCCATAAGCGAGGGCTTGGATCCCCAGAAGCTTAACGCCATATTTGTTTCGCACAGCCACCCCGACCATTATACGGACGCTGAAGTGCTTATAGAGGCTATGACCAGTGGCATGACCAAAAAGCGTGGAGTGCTCGCCGCCTCCAAAAGTGTTCTGAGGGGTAATGATCTCTGCGAACAGTCCATTTCGAAATATCACCAACAAATGGTTGAGCGGGTGATCGAAGCTCTTCCGAACATTCGTTTTCAAGTGGCGGAAGTGTCGGTTTCTGTCACGGAGGCAAGGCACACGGATCCAGACGCTGTTGGCTTCCGTTTCGAGACTAGGGAGTACGGCGACTTCGCCTATACCAGCGACACCCAATACTTTGAGGGAATAGGCAAACCCTATGAAGGCGTGAGGCTGCTGATGCTCTGCGTGATGAGGCCTGCTGGCAAGCCATGGGAGGGCCACATGACCACGGAGGACGCCATAAAAATAGTGGAGGAAGCCCGCCCGGAGCAAGCTGTTCTGACGCATCTGGGCATGCAAATGATATTCCACGGGCCAGCCCGCGAAGCCAAACTCGTCGAGGAGAAAACTGGCACGCCCACGGTGGCGGCTACCGATGGCATGCGTATAATTTTCGGCGAAAAAATAGAGGCAAAAACAGCTAAACCCAAACATGGGCTGGACAAATTCTTTTAAGTGTTAAACGTCCTTTTCCTAAACCAAAAGGAAGCATGGGGACATGCGGGTAGTCATCCGTTTGGGCGGATCCGTCATCGCCACACCTGTAAACACCCAGCTGATAAGCAAGTATGCCAAAATCTTGAAGAAGCTGAAGGCTGAAGGGCACATGTTGGCGGTTGTTGTCGGCGGAGGTGCCCTCGCAAGAGAATTCATAAAGATAGCCAGAGAGCTGGGCTTGCCAGAGAAGGATCAAGATGACTTGGCGATAAGTGTTTCGAGACTTTATGCTCAAACGTTCGCTAAAACTTTGGGGGAGCTGGCATGCGAGAAAATTCCCACAAGCGTCGAGGAGGCTATTCAATGTTTGGAAAAGGGTAAAATTGCCGTTTTAGGCGGCTTAAAACCCGGTATGACAACGGACACTGTTGCCGCCATGGTGGCTGAACAAATAAACGCCGATATTCTCATAAAAGCCACAGACCAAGAGGGCATATATACAAAAGATCCCCGCAAGCACCCAGACGCCGTGAAACTGGAACGACTCAGCTTCGAAGACCTCCCAAAGGTTTTAGCCGAAAACAAGCATAAGGCGGGAATCCACCAAATCCTTGACCCAGAAGCCATAAAAATCCTAAGGGCTAAACGCATAAAAGTGCACGTTTTAGACGGTTTTAAACCAGAAAACCTTCTGCTGGCAGTGGAAGGAAAACCTGTCGGGACGATAATAGAGTAGCAATAATTGCTTGTCGCCATGTTGTTAGTAAAGTTTATAAGAAAGTTATCAAATTTGTTATCGAATTTGATATCAATGGTGATATAAATGTTTGATGGAGACTTTCCGCCTCTTCCACGACCATTTAGGCACTGGTTAAGGCATATGGCTGCTGTGCCAAAGGGGTTTCTGCGCCACCAAGTGCTTGAGCTTTTGAGTGAGAAGCCCATGTCTGGTTCGGAGATCATTAATGAGATTGAACGGCGCACCGGTGGATGCTGGAAGCCTAGTCCAGGTTCTGTTTATCCGCTATTGGCTTGGCTTCAGGACAACGGCTATATTCGTGAAGTTCCCGCAAAAGAAACAGGCGTAAAGTGTTATACGCTTACGGATAAGGGTAAACAGCTTCTCGAAGAACAGCGGAAGATGCGCGGTCACTTCTGCATGGGCAGAAAGTTTTTCGCTCTGCCAATGATGGGTGGACTTTGGCTCCGTATACCGCCAGAGAAAGCCGAAGAAATCCGTGAATCCTTTAGGCGGTTATTTAAGACATTGTTTGGTTTAGGTTTAACTCTTGAGGAACGTTTTAGCGAGCAAGCCTTGAAAGAGGCGTTAGATGTTTTGAACGAAACCGCCAAACGGCTTGAGGAAATCGAAAAGCGACTCAAGGGTGAAAAGGCTTGAGGGAAGACGTGATTAAGGCTGAAAACTTGACGAAGGTTTTCAACCGAAGCCTAGTGGCTGTAGACCATATAACCTTCAGCGTCCACGAAGGCGAAGTCTTCGGTTTTCTTGGACCAAACGGCGCGGGCAAAACCACAACCATAAACATGCTGATAACGGTGCTTAAGCCAACAGAAGGCACCGCATCAGTGCTGGGCTTCGACGTTGTTAAACAAGCCAACGATGTCCGAAAGGTTATCGGCGTTGTGCCCCAAGAGTATACAGCGGACGAGGATTTAACGGGCTACGAGAACATAATGCTCTGTGCAGACTTGTATGGGATTCCCCACGAAGTCGCCAAAAAACGCGCCTTGGAACTGCTGGAGCTCGTGGAGCTAATAGACTTCAAAGATAAACGCGTTGAAACATATTCAGGCGGGATGAGGCGGAGGCTTGAGCTTGCATGCGGCCTGATAAACCGTCCCAAAGTGCTGTTTTTGGATGAGCCAACTTTGGGTTTAGACGTGCAAACGCGGGCTGCCACATGGGAGTACATCCGCCGTTTAAAGAAAGAGTATGGCATGACTATTTTCATGACCACGCATTATTTGGAGGAGGCTGACGCCCTCTGCGACCGCATAGCCATCATAGACCACGGAAAAATAATCGTAACGGGCTCGCCAAGCGAACTTAAGGACAACCTAGGCGGAGACATAATCACCATAGCCATCAAAGAAAACGCCGACGTGGCAAGCATAATCCAAAGCGTGGAAAACGTGAAAGAAGTTCGGAAAGAAGATGGCGCCTATCGTGTTAAAGCCGTGAAAGGCGAGGTAACCGCACCTCTAATTATCGAGGTTTTAAGGAGGAAGGGCTATACGGTGACAAGGCTTTCGCTTACAGAGCCAACGCTAAACGAGGTTTACCTGGAATACACGGGCAAAGCGTTGCGGGACACGGAAGAGTCTTCCCGTGCAGAGTTTATGGCGCAGAGGGTTCACTTATGGAGGGCTAGAAGGAAATGAGCGACACAAAAGCCGTAAATGAGTGTCAGCCAAGCTTCGCTAGAGGCTTGTGGGCTCTAACCCGCCGCGAACTTAAAAAATGGCTTAACGATCCAGTCATGTTGGTCATGTTTGTGCTCCAACCCCTAATATGGATGGGCTTGCTGGGCAAGTCCATGAATATAGGCGGCTTGTTTTCAGCCAACAACATAAACCTGCCACCCCAAGTGCCAATTCCAGGCAGCGCCATCCTCTCTCCGTCCGGTCTCCCAGGGGTGGTGCTTGATGGCACGGCGCTTTCGCAGATGTTCGCCGAAATGGGGTCAAAGATAATGGAGGACACGTTTGGCGTCGCAGACTACTTCAGTTTCATGGCTGTGGGCATGGTCTCCATGATTGTTATAACTACAACCATGTTCAGCGGCATGTCCATTGTATGGGACCGCCGTTTAGGCTTCTTGGACAAGGTGATAAGCACGCCGGTTTCACGGGCAGCCATAATATTCTCGAAAATCCTAAACGCCACTTTCCGGGCTATGTTTCAAGCCTCAGTGATTTTGGCGCTTGCATATTTGCTGGGACTAAAATTGAGCTCAACATTTACGCCGCTAAATCTCTTGGGGGTTTACGCCGCCATATTCCTGCTGGGCGTGGGGCTCTCATCCGTCTTCATAGCCTTCTCTATAAGGTCCACCCGGATGGAGCGTCCCATGCAGTTTGTAAGCCTCATCACTATGCCATTAATGTTTGCAAGCAACAACTTCTTTCCAACAAAGCTCATGCCCGAATGGATGCAAGCCGTAGCCAGCGTGAACCCGCTCACGTACTTAACGGACGCTCTTAGACGGTTGACCATACTGCCCGCAGATCCCTCTGCCTTGCTAAGAGACTTCATGTATCTCAGCTTGTTTGCAGTTGTTCTTGCCACTATTGGCATAGTTTTGTCATGGAAATATTTGTCAAAGTAAAGCGTTGGTGGCTCCCTATGGCTGTTGTTGAAACCGTTAACCTCCGAAAGGTGTATATGCTCGGCAAGGTTCCAGTGGAAGCCCTTAGAGGCGTAAACCTAAAAGTTGAGGAGAGCGAATTCCTATCCATCTTGGGGCCTTCTGGAAGCGGAAAATCAACGCTTCTAAACCTTATAGGCGCTTTAGATAAACCGACCGAAGGGAAAGTTTTCATAGACAGTGTTGACGTTTCAACTCTAGACGAGGATAAGCTTGCAGATTTAAGGCGCCGAATAGGCTTCGTTTTCCAGTTTTTCAATTTGATTCCAAGGTTTACAGCTCTGGAAAACGTTGAGCTTCCCATGGCTATTGCTGGCTTAGGCAAAGAAGAGAGGCGTAGACACGCCGTTGAGCTTCTTGAAACCGTCGGCTTAGCCGACCGAATGAACCATAAGCCAACGGAACTAAGCGGAGGCGAACAGCAACGTGTAGCCATAGCCAGAGCCCTAGCGAATAATCCACGCTTTCTACTTATGGATGAGCCGACTGGAAATGTTGACTCAAAAAACGCGGACGAAATAATGAGGCTTGTAAAGCGCCTAAACGAGGAGAAAGGCGTGACGATAATAATGGTGACCCATGACCAGCGCCTAGCCAGAGAAACCAAGCGGACAGTGCACATGCTTGACGGCCTCATAGTGGGCGAAGTGGTGAACAAGCCATGAAGCCAAAAGACATTTGGACATATGCCTTCAGCGCCATAAAACTGCGGAAACTACGCGCCGGCTTAACCACACTGGGCGTCGTTATTGGCATAGCTGCTATTGTGGCGTTGTTGTCGATAACTCAGGGACTGCAGGCAGCCATAGCCACTCAACTCCAGAGGGGATTTGCAACAGACACGCTTATCGTTTCGGCGGGCGGAGGACTGGGACTAGGCGGAGCAGATTCAGGTTTCAGCCTACTAGTTAATGACACGGGGACAATAAGCCAAATAGAAAATGTCACCGCAGCCATCGCCGTAATCCAGAGAATTGGCTACATAAAAACGGCTGATGGAAAAGCCCGTCGCGTCACAATTGTAGGCTTAGACTTCAAAGCATACAAGGCAATATACGAGAGCACATTCGTAGCTGAAAATGGAACCGAAATACCCTATAATCCGGAAAACACCGCTATAGTTGTTGGCAAGCGGGTGAGCGACCCTTGGGGCAATGGGACACGCTTCTGCACCACAGGCGATACTGTTGAAATACTCTGGACCAACACTACAGCGAGGCCTCTCAGAAACGAGTCTTACGTGGGCAACGTGGTGGCAGTTCTCCAAGAAATCGGAGGCTTCAGCATAAGTGGGCCGTCAGACGCGAGCATCTATATCCCAATAACTCAAGCTCAGAGCTTTTTTGGAACAGACAAATGCGAAATGATAATCGTTAAGCTGAAAAACGATGATAAGGCAACCATTGAAAGCGCCACTAAAGCCATAAGAAACGCTTTCGGCGGCCAAGTTGCAGTCACGTCTGCCACGGCTGTTCTTAACGTTATTTCAAGCGTCTTCTCCACCATAGAGCTTTTCTTGGCGGGGATAGCTGCCATATCACTTCTGGTGGCCGGCATAGGCATAATGAACATCATGATTGTCTCCCTAATGGAGCGCACGAGGGAAATAGGCATCCTAAAAGCTTTAGGGATGAAAAACCGCACAGTGCTGCTTGTTTTCCTAACAGAAGCAGCCATAATCGGATTAATGGGTGCTTTCATAGGCATTGGGACAGGCTGGGGCTTAGCCGAGCTTGTCGTAAGAATATTTAGCGCTAACGGAGGTTTCGGATTCGGCCTACGACAAGGCGGTCAAGCAGCGGCTGCAAGCGCAGTAAGAATAACCCCGGTCTTAACCCCAACAGTTTTGCTGGGAGCAATAGCCTTCGGCCTCATGGTCAGCTTGGTTTTCGCATTTTATCCCGCTTGGAGAGCTTCAAGGCTTAAGCCTGTGGAAGCCCTTAGATATGAATAACAATTAATCAAGCCCAGCAAATTATTTAACATAGCGTTTTATCCTTTAAAAGCGGAGAGTTGTCGTTTAGTGTTTAAATTTAAAAGAAGCTTTGGCATACCCATGGGTGGATATACTCGAACCAAGACATGGCCCGTAGCAACCCTAGCCCTAATAATTGTAAACATTGCAGTTTACGCCATAACTTCTTATGAGAATTTTTTCCTTGAGATAGGTGATTACTGGGTCGGCGTTGGCGGTTTCGTTCCATCCTTAATCGTTATGCCAGCTCAGCTTTACCGGATTTTCTCATCTATGTTTTTGCACGCCGACTTCTTCCACATACTTTTCAACATGTACTTCCTATACCTTTTCGGCAGAGCTGTTGAAGAAGCCTTGGGCAAGTGGCGTTTCCTAGCCCTTTACATCCTTTCAGGCGTGGCTGCCTCCATATTTCACACAGCTTTCAGCTTTCTAGGCGGAGCCACAGCTTACGCTATTCCAGCCATCGGAGCGTCAGGCGCCATAAGTGGTGTTCTAGGCGCCTATCTGATCCTATTTCCAGGCACATCGCTTGTAATGGGCTGGGCCTTCTTATTCTTTCCAGTGTTTTTCCGGATGAAAGCCGCTTACTACTTAATTTTCTGGTTTGCAACCCAAGTGATATATGGCTATACAAGGCTTGGAGGAAGCACCGCCGTATTTGCTCACGCGGGAGGCTTCATAGCGGGAATAGCCTTGCTTCCTCTAGTCGCCAGCAAGGAAAGGCTTTTCCAGTTTAGGCTTGCAAGACAGGCTTTATTTCCAGTTTATGTAACGTTCGCACCGTCACCTGCACCGGTAAAAAGTGTTGGGTTAGGACGCACCACCAAAACGGTTGTTGCGGTGCTTTTGGCTTCGCTGCTTTTCGGCGCAGCTTACGCCTCCAGCGGTTTGTCCATCCATGGCGAAATAAAATCAGCAACTATTCGATACTCTTTTGAGGGAACACCCTACATGGATTATGTTGGATTCCAGCTTGCAGACATCGAAAGCCAGCTTGCCAAGGTGTCTTCAAGTGAAACAAAAATTTTGCTGTATCGCTTGTATGGAGCTGGACTATTATACAATAAGACCATGGCCAACGAAGATGTGAAAATAAGCAATTGGAATGTTAGCTTATCTGTGAGAGTTGGAGGGCGTCCGTTTCTAGTGGACTTGGCGATAATTCGTTTCGATGGAGAATATGATGCTGATGGTTTCTTAAGCTATGGTGCGGGGGCGTTTGACACTCAAGTAATTTTTGTAGATTATTATGATCGTCCGTATGTTAGTGATTTTATGGTGCACTATGATTTTGAGTGGACTTCGCAAACGGTTAATCTCACTTATATAACACAGTTAACGGGGATTTTGTCGCTTGTTGCCACGGCTGCTGCTCTCGTTGTTACTTTGAAGAAGGATAGAAATCTAACGTTGATCGGTGAGGAGCCTGAAAGGCTTTGGAGCCCCTTCACGCCATATATTTGAGGAAAAGTTTAAGATTTAACTTGTTAAAATGCATGAAAGGGTTTAGGTGTGGTTAAGCGTTTTTACCCAAACCAACCCGTGGTAGGCGTAGGCGCCATAATAATTTGCGATGGCAAGATTCTGCTTATAAAGCGGAAGGGCGAACCTGCAAAAGGCAAGTGGAGTGTTCCCGGAGGCATAGTGGAGCTTGGCGAAAAAGCTGAGGAAGCTGTTATCCGCGAGGTTAAAGAAGAGACGGGTTTGGATGTGGCTGAACCAGAGCTTGTGGATGTGGTGGACAATATTGTACGCGACATGAACGGCGAAATAAAATGGCACTTCGTAATAGTCGACTACTTTGTTAAGGTTAAGGGCGGGGAACTGCGGGCAGCGGATGACGCAGAAGAAATCCGCTGGGTGCCGTTAGGCGATGTGGAAAAATACGATTTAACAAAAACTTTCAGGAATTTTCTTCAACGGAATAGAGAGAAACTGGAGAAGTTTGATTCATGCTCTCGGCTTGAACGCCGGTAAAGAATAGGCGCGTTTCTCCCATTGTTTTTACGTCAATGGCTCGAACTTTCACAACTATCGGGAAGTCTCTGACAACTTTGCCCAGAACAAGGCAGTGGTGTGGCGGAAGGTCGCGGGCTATGGATTTGACGGTTTCAGCGTCCACGCGGGCTGCCCTGGAAACTACTTCTAAGTCATGTTCGTTGGTGAAGTTGAATAGGAATATGTTGTCTGCTTGTCGGTAGATGCTCTCGCGGATTGTGTCAGGCTGGTTTGTTATGAAGGTGGTGAATATGCCGAAGTGGCGCATCCGCGTTACAATGTCATCCCAGTAGGTTTCCCGTAGATAGAGATGGGCTTCCTCAGCGAAGAGGAAAACAGCCTTAAGCCTCCAGCTTGTCAAAAGCTCCACAAGCTTGCCCAGCAAGTATTCGACTACTATTTGACGGTCTATGGGCGAAGTGTTACGCAAATTAATAATTACTGCGCCCCCCTCCTCCCTAGCCTTGAATAGGCATTCCTCCAGCAGGTTGGCTTCCGCCACATTATCCGTAAAGAAGCCGGAGTTCACCAGCGCATAATAGCGGCTGAAGAGGGCGTCCCTAACGTTTTGGTTGCAGTTCCAGTTGCGGATAGCCTCGCCCAACTCGTGCAGTGTTAGGCATCCCTTGTCTTTAAGGAACTGCCATATTCGACGGAACTCGCGGGTAGATGTGCCTGGCAAATGCAAGGCATGGATGAGAATGTTTAGGATGACGTTTAGGTGGAGCTGTTTTAGGGCTACTTTGAAGTTTTGTGAAGGTGTTAGAACGTGGATCCTGTTAAAGTAGGCGTTGCGTTTGCCATCTGACGTGAAGCCTAAACCAGTGTATTCACCGTTCAAGTCTAGGACGATAACCACCGCCTTGTATTGGAGGAGGCTTGTTATCAGAAGCTTTGAAAGGTGCGACTTGCCTGTCTCCTTCTTGCCAGTAATAATGTTTAGCCTTCCATCCAGCGATGTGGCGTCTATAGTTAAAAGCGAGTTCTCCTTTGTCACGCCTAAAGTTATGGGAAGGTTGCCATTAACCCTCGCCAGCTTGAGAAGCATTGGGATAGGCAGTTTTTTGACCGAGGACTGCGAACGTGAAGGCAGCCATGAGGTGCTTGGGCTTAGGTGTTCCCCCTCTAGGGTGGCGCGGATCTTACATATCAAAAGTCTGGAATCCTGAATATACGTTATGTGGGGTGCAATCTCAAGCGGGTCCACGTCTTCACCTTGTATTATACCTCCACCGTCTGGTAAGCTTCGCAGCAGTTCTTCTAAGACACCTGGTATGTTGGCGAACTGCACGTCTATAACTTGAGCTATTAACGCTTTTTGTGCTTCCCCATCCTCTATGAGAAGATAGTCGCCTTTTTCCACGCTTTCGTTTGGAAAGCTTAGAATTTCTATTATGTTGCCTTCTTTCCTATATAGCCTCATGGTGGCTTTCGCCCTTCCCAAAGGGTCCAAACAGTAGCCGGTGCATGTCTGGGCGGTCGATTATTTTTAGGCGGTAGCGTTGTTGTATGAAGTGTTGCATAGCAATCACCTCGTTAGCAGTAAAAGTGCACAAGATGTGCGCAAGCCGCAGCGTTTCTGGGTAGCCCTGCATTATCAAGTCGTTTCCTAAAAGGCGTTCAACGGCTTCTATGCGTTTCTGCGCTGGTAGTTCGCGATCTACGTCCAGGCGGAAGGCGTAGTTGCCCCGGGCTAATTTCGCCACGTAAACCTCGCCTAAAAGTGTTAGTGGCGGTTTCGGTTTGATGTTTGCCACTTCTATTAGGCATGGGGGCTTGTAGGCTGGAAAGGCTTCTGTTATTAGGCATCCGTTGAACCTTAATGTCGTCACTTTTGTGAAGGCTAACACCGTGTTGCCCATACTTCTCGCGGCAGCTAAAATCTCCTTCAACTGCTGTGTCGGTGTGTCAGCAGTTCCAGCTGTTAAGGAGCCGTCGAAGAGAATTATGCCATTGCTTATAGTTTTAACTAGTGAGGCTTGCAGCCATTTTTCCAGCAGGTTTGCCATTCGTGTTGGGATTTGTATGAAGCCCGGTGATAGCTGGTGGCTTTGTTCCGGGAAATATGCCTTCAAAAGGGTGTTGTAGACTTCTTGTAGATTATCCTCAGTTATGTGAAATATGAAGGGTCCAACGCGTAGGTAAGCATAGTTTTTGGCCTGTTTCCATACTGTGGTTCCGCGGATGGCGATTATGATGCCTTTGTTTGTTTCGCCTAGTTTTATGCTGGATGTGTCCACTGCAGCTATGGTGGTTGGTGGTTCCGGTTTTGGGTTTAACGGTATGGCTTGTGTGGGTGGTGTAAACTGCGATGCAACTAGGGTTTCTTGGTTGTTGAATGGGTTTTGTTGAATTTGTTGTTTTATTTGAATGGCTTGGTTTTGCACATGCTTCAGCGAATATAGGCTTAGTTCTATGAATCGTTGGGGTAGCGATGTGTCTATGGTGTTTTGTGGAAAATTATATTTTGGTGTTGTTGTTATAGTGTATTGTTCAATCACCAAGATTCACCAACATGCACTTGTGTGGGCGGAAGGAGTATATAAATGTTGTGCATGAACAAGATGCGCAATTCAATATTCAACAAGGTGGAAAATTGACGCAAAACAGCGCAAAACCACCCATCCGCCTAAAAATGCGCATTGGCGAAATAGAAATCGAAATAGAATGCCAAGAAGACCAATTGCAGTCAGCAGTAGACCGCATCCTATCAACCATAACAGAAAAACTCAAACAGACGCCCATCGCCACCACTGAACATGCACCCCCACCGCCAAGAGCGGAAACATGCAAAGGCATCATCCAAAAATTATGGGAAGAAGGATGGTTCGCCACGCCAAAAACCCTAAGCGAAGTCCACAGCGAAATGGCAAAAAGAGGATACCACTACGACAGAACAGCCGTAGCCCACGCCCTAATAGACCTAGTTAAAGACGGCATCCTAACCAGAGATGGAAAACCACGCCGATACCAATACGCCCAAAAAAGACCACCACCATGACCCTAGCTGGTTGGGATACTGCCACTAATTGTCTTTTTCACACGGACACCTTTTGCGTTATAATAGTAAATATCCAAAAATGTTTTTTCAGGGATTATTTCAGATCGATAGACGCTGCCTTGAAAATACGGGTCTACCACTACCACAAAACTGTAATATCCTTCAGGTCTCAATTCTTCGATTTCAAGAACTACTTGAAGCGGTTTAATCTCGATTGGCTCGATCAAGTGCATAAAAGGAAGTTGGATCAAGGAGTCGACAATGTTAACTTTCCCCCTCTTCGTGCGCAGCCAGCACAGAGGAATTGAAATCGAAAACTATATGGATATCTTCGATTGGCGTAAATTTAGCTTTCTCCATGTTTTGTTGCACCATCACAACATATTCCACGTATCGGTCTTCCCATGTGATGTTGTATACTCTATCCCCAGCTTGATAGGGGGGCATGCGATCGGAAAAATTGGATAGACAACTCTGGATTCTCTGGAATCTTTGGAAGAATTATTGGATCTAAATAAATTCTCAGAAAATAGCCTAAAAGAAAGAAAACAGCGCCCAAAAAGTCTGCTTTCCCAGATTTTCTTCGCGATACCTTTATTGTGCTTTCTCCTCTTAACTCTATAAAAGCCAATATAATCTATCATTCTAGTAAAATTGTGGTGACTAGAAGTGTTATTGCTTTCTAACGTCATAAGATTAATCCACTTCATGAACTGTTATGTTACTGTGATTTCTTTTTGGCTCTGAGATCTCCATAAACAATGGCTTTCCTTCCTCGCTGAAATGTACCACTATGTCGCCTAGCTCTTCAGCATAGATAACCTAACCTTCCCCTCTATGACTATGGTTAGGATGTCAGCTTCCTTATCATACTTGAGTTTATACGCCATAGCGTTTACGTCTAATTGGATAAAAGTGACCTACACACAATGGATATAAGCGTGATGGCGAATTATTGTTCTTGAGGCTTTAAATCATGAGCGTTGAAGTGTTAGAGGAAATCAGGAAAGAGCTGCGGGAACTTAGGCTTCTCTACAAGGAACTTGTGGAAAAGCTCATACACGTCGAGAAGCCAACACCCGAGGAGCAGAAAGCCATAGAGGAAAAAGACGAGATAGCTGGCGAGGACGAATTGATGAAAGTGTTGGACAAGGCAAATGTTCGCCGTAAAGATTAAAAGAAAAGCCCTTAGAAAACTCGAAAAGCTAGGTGCAAAAAGGAAACAATCTTAATACACTACATCGGGCCAAGAGAGAAAGCCTACATATAACAAAGGGCTTGGTGGCTACATAGTATGGCAAAACTGGTTTTTGTGATTGAGCATTTGGAGCCTGAGATTGGCAAGTGGCTTCTTTTCGAGTATGAGCATGCCTCGGAGATTGTAGGCAAAAACCACTTAATGTTCACAAATGTTAAGGAAGCGGATGAACGGCGGCTGCTTTCGGAGTTTGGCATGGTTGAGGAGAAGGGTGCGGCGGAGATTTTCAGCCACGGAAAAGTCATAGTTTTGGATCCTAAGGCTGAGCTTCCATTAAAGCCTGAAGATTTTGTTGGTAAGGAAGCTGTCGTTGTGGGTGGGATTTTGGGCGACCACCCGCCGCGGGGCAGAACAAGAAAGCTTTTGACGAGGCGTTTTTCAGGGACGGTTGTGCGCCATATTGGCATGTGGCAGTTCTCCATTGACGGAGCCGTTTACGTGGCTAAGCTTGTCGGCGAAGGAACACCGTTAGAGGCTATACCAGTTAAGAAAGGCTTGAGGTTGAAGCTTAACGAGTATGGTGAAGTGTATCTGCCGTATGCTTATCCGCTGCGGGATGGAAAACCCGTTATAAGCCCGAAACTGGTGGCGTACCTCTGCTCGGACGAAATAGTGAAAGATGAAGAGAAACTGTTTAAGGGCGAAAAATGGTCAAGCCTATAAGCCTAATTTCGCTTTGATTTTTGGAAGCCATTCCCTCTGCATTTGAGCAATGCCAAACCCTGTTATGCGATATCCGCCATCGCTTGTTTTTTCGGCGATTTCCGCCTTTACAAGCTCGCCGAGACGTGTACTCGTGATCTTCGGGTTTTTACCCAGCTTAGCTTGAAGCTCCTCCCGCGATAGAACATCAGTTTTTAGCATGCCAAGCCTAAACCCTAAATGGGCGGCTAAAAGGTGCAAAGCCAAGGTCTCATTGTCCGTAAGCTTCTCCTTCGAAACAAGCAGATGGGGCGCATTATCTGCAAAACCAATCAAGCCTCTACAGTCTTCCACAAGTTTCCGCAAATCAACATTTAAAACCAGAGCCTTGGCGATTTGAAAGGCTGGAGCATGCTCGGCGAAAAACCTGTTTAGAGCTGTCCAAACCTCTTCAAGGCTGCCGGCAAACGTGTACTCAACGTCGCCGTATTTCACGTGAACCGTCAGTGGCGGCTGGCTGGTCACGTCATCATCCCTCGGAGTTTAGCTAAGACTTCCTCCTCAATCCATTTTTCTCCTTGAACCGTCAGCTTGAACTCCGGCCTTTTCGGATCCGGTTTAAACACTTGGCCGCGTTTGACCATCTCATTTAGGCGAGCCGGCACCATGCACTTTACACCGCTGGATTCAAGAAGCTTCTGAATTTGGGTGGCGGTGTTTTGTCTTCCCTCTGAAGCGTATAGAACAAGTCCAATAGCCTCGTAATGTGTAAGCTTCTCGCGGGGAGCAATCAGCACAGGCCCCTCGGTGGTGAACTCTATTATGCCTTTAAGCTGGGCAGCTGCGGAAGGCGCAAGCTTGCTTGCCACCAGGCTGGAAACGTTTTCCACAAAGTCTTTCGGAAAGGCTTCCAAGAGGCCTAAAACTTCTTGGGGCGTTTCGCCCTCCACAACTATTTCGCCGAAAGGTGCTTTTATGCGAACTTCAACTCTTTTCATCGCGTGCCCTCCATCCCCTCTTTACTGCTGTTGGGCTAATACCTCCTTTTCAGCTAGAATATAGACATAACCCTTATCCGTTTTCCAGCATCTAACCACACCCTTCCGCACAAGAGCCAACAGGTCCCCAGCCAGAGTTCGCCCTGGAAAATGCATGTCGTTGGCGGCTAAAGCTTCTTTCAGCTCCGTAACGGTTCGTGGACGCCATTTACCCCAGTCGCTTTCCAAGACTCGCAAGAGTGCCTCGCTGCAGTTTTCCACTTTTGGAATTTTCGGGTACCTTTCTATGGGAGATTCAGCCTTGACAACGGTCACCGGAGTTGGACTGGACGCCTTGGCCATCACGGCTATCTCTTTCGATTTTAGGCTTTCAAAGGCCTTGTTAAAGTTTAGCATTAGATTGGGCAACTCTCTTATGGTTTCTAGTACTTCGCTTTTTGAACCTTTAAGTTCAACCTCATATTCGCCAGCCTTTACGCGGATGGAAAACTCTTCGCTTGGCTGCTTCGCCACCTTCTCACCCTAACGGACTACACTATATGAGTGGTGGTTCTCCTTTTAGAATTTACGCGTGTTGACATATTGTGGCCCTGGGAATATCGTATTAAATATTACGATGCAATATGAACGCTGGGAGAAAACTTGACCAAAAAGGTTTCGGCGTATGGCTCTTCAGCATCATAACAGCAATAGCAGTCGCCCACTTAGCCGACGCAGCCAACACCATAATATTCAACAAACCGCCAACCCTTCTAAGTCTATACCCAGTTGACGAGGCAAAAATTCAAGCAATAACACCTAACGTGTACCTTCTCGTCACCGCCCTCTCCACCATAATCTTTTGGGGAATAACATGCGCCATAGCCTTTGAAAACCCTGTAGAAGCCTTCCTAAACAAAATTCTATCCGACGCCAAAAAACAAAGCGCCGTGGAAACCCAACTGCTAGAAGAGAAAAGCGAAATCCTAGACGTCATGAACGAAACCGTCGAAATGAACAACGAAATACTTTCAGAAGTCAAAGACCTAATCTACAACATAAGAGCTGAGATAAAAGAAATACAGCCCCTCAAAGAGGGCGTAGAAAAAATAAAAGCCGAACTCACCCATTTGAAAAAAGAGCTAAAAAGCTTTGAAGAGAAGCTGAGACACCCAAAAATCTGTGTAACATGCGGGAAACCTGTGCTTCCCGAGTTTAACGTTTGCCCCTACTGTGGAGAAATTCTGAAGCCAATAAATGAGCAGATAGCTTCTTTAGAGAAGTACTATTAGCTTTAAGCCTTTACAATTTTGCTAATTTCTGTTTAATTATCTCGCTGACAACCTCAGCATTCGCTTTTCCTCTAACTTCCTTCATAACCATGCCCATTATGAGACTGAAGGCTTTTGCACCACTTTTCTCGACCAAGCTCTGGTTTTGGCTTATTATTTTATCTATAAGCTTTTCCAATTCCTCTTTTGACATGACTTTAAGGCCTAGGTTTTCAAGGGCTTCCTTCACGGTTTTGTTTTCGTTTCTCGCCAGCCAAGCAGCAATCTCTGGAAGGGCCTCCTTGGTTATTTCTCCGTTTCCAAGCGCCTTAAAAACTTCTTTTATACGCTCCTCTGAGAGCTTATCTACTGGTGTACCCTCCCGTTTTAGCGCTTTCAGCGTTTCTGTGAGGAAGGCGGCAATGGTCGTTGGTGAGACTTTATCTTCCTTTGCTATTTCTTCGAAGACTTCCACATATTCTGAATCCATCAACTGCTGGGCTAGCTTCTGATTGAGGCTGTATTCCCGCATAAGCCTCTGAAGTCTTTGTTCCGGAAGCTCTGGCAAGCGTTGGCGAATCTTGTTTAAATATTCTTCTGTCACCTGCACGGGCGGTATGTCCGTTTCTGGGTACATGCGGGCTGCTCCGGGTCTGGGTCTCATGTAGCGGGTTGTGCCGTCGGGGTTTGCTGCTCGAGTTTCCTCTGGAACACCTTTTAAGGCTTCGCTGGCTCTTTCAAGCACAGCCTTTAGGGCGTCTGCAGCGTTTTCCGGCGTGTCTGCAACGAAGACCACCGCGTCTGTGGGTTGGGCATTCACCGCCCTCTTCAAGGCTTCAATTTCTTCGGGAGTTATACCGTATGCTGGAAGCTCGTCTGTATGGAATATTCCGCCAACCCGTCCCCAGAAGCGGGCGCGGTCAGCCATTTCTGTTCCAAGGCGAACGCCGGGCATGAGTTCACGTTTTAGGAAACCTGCGAACCCGGGGAGTTTCACAGCTAGGACTCGCTGACCTTTTTCTATGGCTTTCCGGATTACCTTGCAGTTTGTTTTTTGGAAAACTTCTGTTATATCGAAGAATTCCATCTTGAGGTTTTCTGGGCGGACTCCGGCTTCGGCCAGTTCTTGGCTTATTTTTATTAGGTTGAGTTGCCTCTGCACCTCGTATTCGACGACGAGCGGTATGAGTTCCAGTTCCTGGACGCCTTTTATCTCTGTTAGGGCTCCGCTCTTTATGGAGATGTTTAAGTCCTGGCGTATTGTGCCCAGTCCCCGCTTGACTTTTCCAGTGGCACGTAGGATTTTGCCTATGGCTAGGGCTACTTCGCCAGCTTCTTTTGGCGTGTTTATAACAGGGGCTGTTGCCACTTCAATTAGGGGTATGCCCAGCCTGTCTATGCGGTAACGTATTGTTGTACCCTCCTCGTCTGTTTTGCGGGCAGCGTCCTCCTCTAGGCTTACGTGTTGGATTGGCACTGTTTTCTCGCCCACTTTTATTGTGCCGTTTAGGGCTATGACGCATGTGCGCTGAAAACCCGTCGTGTTGGAGCCGTCTATGACTGTCTTGCGCATGACGTGAATTTCGTCCACTGGTGTGGCGTTCATCATTAAAGCTGCTGTTATGGCTATTTCAACGGCTTCCATGCTTAGTGGGTGTGGGGGCTCCTCATCCATCTCTACTAGACATGAGGTTCGGCTGTTCGCCTCGTACAGAATTTTTACGCCTTTTTGGAATTCGAAGTAGGCGGCTGGGTCTATTTGACCGAGCTCGCTTTGGGTTGGCCTCAAACGCCTTAGGAAGGTGATTTCAGGCTCTTCTTTGAAGAGTTCTGGTTTGCAGCTGCAGAAAAGCTTAGTGGAGGTGTCTAGCTGCTGGTGCACCTCCAAGCCCACCTTCAGGCCCAGCTGGGCGTAGTTCAATTTTTCGCTCATGGCTTGCTTTCCTCCATCTTATAGAAGGTGCGGGTGGAAAATTCTCCGGCAATGTTTGTTTTCAAAAGCTGTTTGGCTTCGTTGGGGTTATCTGTTTGCCCGTAGATCCACATGAGTTTAACAGTGGCGGTTTCCGCTGGCATATCCTCAAGCGGTATGACGCCCAACGCCAGCAAGTCCCGTCCAGTATCATAAACATTCATGTTTACTCGTCCCCAGATGCACTGGGAAGTCATGGCCACTAAAACGTTCTTGTCCACAGCCCTTTTAATTGGCTGGAAGAGGCTTTTAGCCACATGTCCCAATCCAGTACCCTCAAGCACAATCGCCTTGTAGCCATTATCCACATACCAATCTATTATGGCTGGATCCATGCCTGGATAAAACTTGACGAGTGCGACTTTGTTGCTGAAGTTTGGCTTAACCACAAGCCGCCGTGAGGGATCCCGCCTTTGATAGTCCTCAGTCAGCATCGTTATGCGGTTTTCCTCTATTCTTGCTAGGGGCTGAGCGTTTACGGATTTGAAGGCGTCTCGGCGGCTTGTGTGGCACTTGCGGACGCGGGTGCCCCGATGAAGCACTATGCTTGTGTCAGATACTGTTTCATGCATGGCTACTGCAACCTCGGCGAAAGACGCCCGAGCGGCGGCCAAAACAGCACCGGCCAAGTTTGTGGCGGCATCCGAGCTTGGGCGGTCGGCTGAACGCTGGGAACCAACAAAAACAACTGGGACTGGCAAGTTTTGGAGGGCGAAGCTTAGGGCTGCAGCCGAATAACCCATAGTGTCAGTACCGTGAGCAATTACTACGCCATCCACGCTTTCAGCAATTTTTTCCGCCACTGTTTTTGCCATCTCCGTCCAGTGGACTGGCGTAATGTTCTCGCTGTAAAGACTGAACAAAATTTGGGCGTCAATACGGGCGATATCGGCTAATTCTGGCACGACGCTGTACAAGTCACTGGCAGATAAAGCTGGGCGAACAGCGCCAGTCCGATAATCAACACGACTTGCAATAGTGCCACCAGTACTAATAATGGCGACATTTGGCAGGGCTGGATTCTGCTCAGGCAAGGGCGGAGCAACAAAAGCCGGCTTCTCACCTCGCCCAACCTTCTCAACCTTGGCGTTCGGAGTTAGGCGAACACCAATATTGTAGCCGCTCCTCAACTTAATCACAATATGCCGGTCATCGCCATACTCAGAGCGTGGAATAAGAATGCCCTCATACACTTGACCAGCCTTAGTGATACGGATTAAATCGCCAACCTCTGCTCCAATGCTTTGGAGAATTTCAAGAGCTAACCCCTTATATCCCGAAAGCTCTTCTCCTCCGCTCATTTCAAATTCTCCGCGTTTAAACTGGTAAAAGGCGTTTATTGTCTTTAACTTTATTGCAAGAAATCCGCAAAGCGTGGGCCAGCACACTTGATGGTTCCCAAAACCATCTAACCATGGACTCGTTGTAAACGTTTATTTCAGTCTAGCATTTTTGACATGTACGGTCCATCGTATGTATATCCGAATCGTTTGTAGTATTGTTTTGTGCCTAGGGCGCTTATGACGAGGATTTTTTTGAAGCCGTATTCTTGGCGGGTTATGCGTTCCGCCTCAGCCAGTAATATGCTTCCATAGCCTTTGTGTTGCCATGCTTTGGCTAGGCGTTTGCCCACCGGCACTAGTGGTCCATAGACGTGGAGTTCTCGGATTATGCTGCATGGCTCCGCCCTTATTTCTGGTCTGTGCGCCTTTTCGGATGGTATCCTCAAACGCAAGTAGCCTATTAGAACGTCGTTTTCAGCATCTTCAGCGGAAATGAAGATTTCCTCGCCTTTAGAAGCCTCATAACGCGTCGTCAGAATCTCCACCTTCTCCGAATTTGGTTTTACGCCGTTCGCCAATAGCCGGTGCCCAACTTCGCGGCATCTAATGCACTGGCACTGCAGCCCCTGCTCCTTCAGCTTATGCTGGACTAACTGGCGGAGATTGCTCATTTTGACGCCTGCCACTATGAGCGGTGCCGGTATGTCCCGTTGAACCCGCATAATGCGAATCCAATGCGGAACCATCTTTTTGACTTCAACAATAAGCCTCGCCACCTCCTCGGTTGTGTAGGGCTGGTACTCGTCTCTCACATACCATTCGTAGGCTTTAGTGCCCTTCAAAACAAGGCACGGGTAAATCTTAATCATGTCAGGCTTATAGACGGGATTGGTGAAAATCTCGCGGAAAACTGCCAAATCCTTCTCCATGCTTGAGCCAGGCAAACCAGGCATCAAATGATAGACAATTTTAAGCCCGGCATCCTTCAATATGCGGGTAGCTTCAATTACATCTTGAACTGTGTGTTTTCTCCCAACCAGCCGGTAGATCGCGTCATCCGGATTTTGAACGCCTAACTCGACGCGTGTAACCCCCATATCCAACATTTTGTCCACATGTTTCTCCTTAGCCCAGTCTGGACGTGTCTCCACGGTTATGCCAACATTGCGGATGGGGCTTGCCTCTGCCAGCTGCTTGGCTTCTTGGAGGCTCTGCGAATCTACACTATTTAGGGCGTCTAAACAGCGCTTCACAAACCATGTTTGATAGTCGTCTGGCATTGCTGGAAAAGTTCCACCCATAATTATAAGCTCAACCTTGTCCACCCTGTGACCTATAGCCGTAAGCTGCTCAATTCGGCTTTTCACCTGCAAGTAGGGGTCGAAGGCGTTCTGCAAACCCCTCATAGCAGCGGGCTCAAAACCAGTATAGCTTTGAGGCACCCCATACGGTGGGCCGCCCGGACAATAGGCGCATGGCTCAGGCTGGGGGCACGGATGAGGCTTTGTCATAATCGCCACCACCGTAACGCCCGAAATGGTTCTTGTTGCTTTCCTCCGCAAAACATCCAAAAGCTTAGCCTTCTCTTCAAGCGTCCTTAAAGCCGCAATAATCTCAGAGTTTGATGGAATACTCTCAAGCCTGTGTTTGGCGGCAACCTGCATCTTAACACGGCTGACATCGCTTGGGCTGGGTGAAGGAATAAGCATCAAAGTCTCTATGATTTCCCTAAGAGCTTCCTCCAACATTGGGCGATTTCAACCAAAATACTTCTGGAAAGGCTTATAGATAAACATAAAACCAAAACACAGAAACATCAAGACAAGCTAAACAGCCAAAATAGAAGATTAAACCCAGTTCTGCCCCGGCTTCCTCTGCAACAAAACCCGCTTCTCATAATTACGCCTGGTCCTAAATCGAGGCGTTGGGCTTTTTTTGGGCAAGGGTTGAATTTTTGGCGTCTGAGACCGGACCTTCCCAGCCTTCGAAAGCGAACCATGCGTAGGCAAACACCATACACCTCAAAAAGCATAAGTTTACAGAGCAACTCTTAAACCTTTCCAAACAAAATACAAATTCGACAACTGCAGGGGTAGCCAAGCCTGGCTAAAGGCGCAGGCTTCAGGAGCCTGTCCCGTAGGGGTTCGTGGGTTCAAATCCCACCCCCTGCACTTTGTCAGAACCTACTTGTAGAGTTGGGTTTGTAATGCTTAAGAAAACGCTGTAAAGCGGAATTGGTGATCCTATGGATTCAGAAAGCATTATAAGTGTTGAAATGCAACATTAGGGGTGACGTGGTGGTAGATAATGGGAGAAAAGAGTAAGGCAATAGCGGTGCTTATTCTGTTGTTTGCGGCTGTTGCATTTTCAGCTTCAACGGCTCCTGTATACGCGACTGGACCTGCAACTGACACTTTAATATTCAAAAGTGTGCCCGTAGATTTGGCTGGTGAAGCATTAAAAGCTGGTGACATTGATTACTATATTTTTGGGTTGAGGCCTGCACAAGCCGAAGCATTAAAAGGTCTGCCAGAAATATCCCTCTACTATGCTCCAGCCGGACTTGTGGACGTTATATTAAATCCGGCTCCTGCGCCTTCTGGTGAGCTTAATCCTTTCTCAATTAGGGAAGTGCGGTTTGCTTTAAACTATCTTATGGATAGAGACTATATAGTGAACCAGATATACAAGGGGTTTGCTTCTCCAATGGTCACATTTCTGTCAACATACGATCCTGACTTTGCAACTATTTATGATATTGTGGCGAAATATGACTTTAAATATGACCCTACAACTGCTGCCGCCATAATAAATTCTGCATTAACAAGGGCTGGAGCCACTAAACAGGAAGGAAAGTGGTATTATGGAGGCAAGCCCATAACTCTAAACTTTGTTATCCGTATTGAAGATGAGAGAAGAGATATAGGTGATACCCTCGCATCAGCCTTAGAAAGCATGGGCTTCACTGTGAATAGACAATACATGCCTTTTGGACAAGCAATACGACTAATCTATGGCACAGACCCAAAAGACCTAAAATGGCACTTATACACTGAAGGATGGGGTAAATCAGCTTTGGACAAATATGACTCGGCAACTATAAACCAGTTTGGATGCCCGTGGTACACATGGATGCCAGGCTGGCGAGAAAGTGGCTATTGGCAGTATGAAAACAGCACGCTGGATGATTTAGGAAAGCGAATACTCATGGGGAACTTCACCAGCAAGGCTGAAAGGGACTCTTTGTACAGACGGGCAACAGAAATGATCATTCAGGAATCTGTGCGTATATGGGCTGCTACCAGACTGGAAATCCATCCGGCAAGGACGGAAGTTAAAGGAATCACCAATGACCTAGGTACGGGTTTGAGGTCCCCGATGACTGTAAGAGAAGTATATATACCAGGGAAGACGGAGGTCAAAGTTGGCCACCGATGGATTTGGACAGAGGCAAGCGTCTGGAACCCCATTGCAGGCCACGATGACGTGTACAGCAGCGATATGTGGGCTGCGGTTCACGACCCATTCGTCTGGCGTCACCCATTCAGCGGTGAGCCTATTCCCTTCAGATGGGACTACACGGTTACAACGGCTGGACCTAACGGAAAATTGGATGTTCCGTCTGACGCATTTCTATGGAACGCCACAAAAGACGAATGGGTGGCTGTTGGTTCAGGTGTCAAAGCAACCAGTAAAGTTATGTTTGACTTATCAAAGTATATAGGCACTAAATGGCACCACAACCAAGCCATAACATGGGCTGACATCCTCTTTAGTATTTATCAACACTATGAATTAGCATTTGACCCTGAAAAGTCTGAACTAGAATCTTCAACTTCCGCTTTGCTAGCAGAGACGCTGCCATTAATCAAGGGTCTTAGAATAGTTGATAACACACTGGAGGTGTACTTGGATTACTGGCACTTTGACGTGAACTATATCGCAGACTACGCAGATCTAATCGGTGGCACTCCACCCATGGGTAATTATCCATGGGAAGTTCTTGCAGGAATGGACCAGGTTGTGTTTGTAGAAGGAACCGCCGCATATTCGGAAAGCGCGGCAGAGGCACGAGGTGTTCCATGGCTTTCAGTAGCTTTGAACAGTCATGCACAAATGGTTAAAGATGCTATCGCGAATTTTGCCTCTACAAACTTCTTTCCTGCAAACGTGTTTAACGTTACGGGAACCATGTATGCCACAGCCGACGACGCACAGGTTAGATATGCTGCTGCCATACAGTGGTTCACTCAAAAGGGACACTTGGTTATTAGTGACGGCCCATTCTACTTAGAAAGCTTTGATCCAGCAGGTCAATCCGCTGTTTTAAAGGCTTTCCGTGATCCTACTTATCCATTCTCTAAGGGCGATTGGTACTATGGCCTACCAACACCGCCAGAAATCATTAGAACAGGTGTTCCAACGGTTGTAACCGGCAGTCCAGCATCATTTGTAGTGGATCTAAGCGGTATCCCACCTCTTTACGTCAAATATTTAATAAAAGATCCAATAACCGGCGAAATTCTGGCAGTAGGCAACGCCGAAAGTGTAACAGCAACAAGATTTGTCATAGAATTATCTGAAGATTTCACTTCTAAATTGCAACCTGGACTCTACGAGTTAACTATAGCGGCATACAGCGAGGAAGTTGCCTTCGTAACCACTACAAAAGTATTCTTTGACGTGCTTTCATTCCCAGAAATACCTGAAGTAAACCTGCAACCGGTTTTAGACGCAATAAACCAGCTTTCAGGACAGTTGACTAGTTCAATAACCAGCCTAAACAACGCTGTATCCAGCTTAACCGCAACGGTGAATACTCTAACAATTGTGGTAGCTATCCTAGCAGTGCTTACAGTGATCACAATGATTCTCGCTTTATGGTTAATTGTAAAGAAAAAATAGCTCCCCGCCATTTTTCTCTTTTTTGGGCAAAACTATTTATTTCAGGTATTCCCTCTAGGAAGGAACAAGTATATATTGGCGGTTAAGTTGGGACTTGCAAGAACTTTAGCTGTAAAAGGCGTCACTTTACTGGTAGTTCTTTTCTGTGTTCTAATCCTAACAGTTGTAACAGTGGGTGCCACGGGTCTCTCCGATAAAATACTAAGCGCCATGATGGACGAAGAGTTGAGGGCAACCCGTCAAAAGCTATCCACTCAGATAAAAGATCCGGAACAACTTGAACAAGCTATGGAAAAAATTAAGGAAACCCTTATAGTTGCATATGGCCTTGACAAACCATGGTACGTGCGAATGCCTAATATGCTTTTGAGAATAATCACTTTAGACCTCGGTAACGCAAAAACTCAGCAAACATTCACCGGCAGCATAAAAGTTGCAGACATAATAATGGAGAGACTTCCCAACACAATCCTCTTAATGATAACCGTTTTGGTGATAAACTTTATTTTAGGCCTAGTCATAGGTGTCAAAGTGGCGACGAAACCAGGCTCCATACTCGACAGAACAGTATCTCTTTACTCGTCAATATCCTACGCCCTGCCTACATGGTGGCTTGGAATGCTTTTAATCCTCATTTTCTCCTTCTACCTCAGACTGTTCCCATCCCAAGGCATGTATAGCACACCACCTCCAGCGGATCCAGTTGGCCGTTTTCTCGACCTTCTCTGGCATGCAGGACTACCAATCATAACTTTGGTTATCGCCTTATCCGGCTCATGGATTTACATAACAAGAAGCATTGTTATCACCACGGCTCAAGAGGATTTCGTTACAGCTGCTAGGGCAAAAGGATTTTCCGAAAGACTTGTCCTCTGGAGGTATATAATACGGGTTGCGGCTCCTCCCATTTTAACAAACCTAATCCTCGCGTTGCCAGCATACCTTGGAGGAGCCATACTTACAGAGACCGTTTTCGGCTGGCCGGGCATGGGGCTACTCTATTATAACTCAATAATGGCAGTGGACGAGGCTTTAATCCTAGCTTTGACTTACATGTATACGCTCATCTACATCGCTGCTAGGTTTGTACTTGAAGTTCTTTACGTTGTTTTGGATCCAAGGGTGAGATACAAGTGAGTAGCTATCTTAAAGAATCGCTGAGCGAGTTTTGGGCAAGCAATATTTCAAAACTTGGCGTTATTTTCTTATTAATCGTGGTTGCAGTTTCCATTTTCACCATAGCAACTATGCCTCTCGATTACGGAATCAGGTATTGGAGTAACCCCCGATACTGGATTGAAAACCCAAAACTTGCAAAACCTGTTTGGGTAAACTATATTTCCCAAGAAAAACTACTTGAACACTCAGTTATTTCCTCTGAAACGCCAACACTTCAGATTTCAAGCCCATACTACTTAAAAAATTATGTCATGAGCTACGAACTTAAACTCAGTCAATTTCCGACATTTATTATTCTGAGACTTGAAAACTTAACCTACTATACAAGCCCTCCAGCAGTGAGACTGTTCATAGAAAGACCTGATAATAAAATGATACCACTGTATACGCTAAGCATTGAAAAACCTCTTCCAGAAGAAGAATCTCCATATGTGAGATACTTAAGTGAACCTAAAAGAATCCTTTTAAGCGGCGAAACGGCTATAGCATATTCCCTATCCTCGTTTCTTTTAACAGAATACAACTTCTCGGCAACTCCAAATGAAGTGATGGATATAGGTTATGAAAAAATAATTTTTGGAAAACCAGTCAACGGATCGTTCCAGCCTTTAAATGGCTTGTACAATGTAAAAGTCGTGTTATACTCTGTGGATGCAAGGGACAACATAGGCAAGGTTGCTTTTGTTATTGGCGGGAGGGTTTACGGCCTAATGGGAACCGACACTCTTGGAAGAGATCTCTTTCAGGGACTGCTCTTCGGTTTTCCCGTCGCTCTACTTATAGGATTTGTAACTTCTGTAATTACAACGGTTGTCGGCGCAGTTCTAGGAATAGTAAGCGGTTATGTTGGAGGCCGTGTGGACGATTCTATTCAAAGAGTAGCCGACATCGTAAACAATTTTCCACAGCTTCCTTTATTGATTCTCCTCACCTTCATATTCGGCGGGAAAATCTGGATCATCGTGCTAGTGCTGGTGGCCTTCGGCTGGCCATCTTTAACAATAATCCTCCGCTCCATGGTTCTATCCATTAAAAACGCTCCTTTCGTTGAGGCTGCAGTGTCCATTGGAGCGTCAAGGCTGAGGATCATGATGCGCCATATATTTCCACAAGTAGCCCCCTACATACTTTCCCAGATGATATTTTACACTCCATCTGCAATACTTGCCGAAGCGGGATTAAGCTTCTTAGGACTAGGTGATCCAAGCATGCCAACATGGGGGCAGATTCTTGAATACGGCTTCAAAAACGGGGCGGTTTATCTTGGCTATTGGTGGTGGATTCTTCCTCCAGGGATTCTTATAGTTTTTTCAGCGGTAACCTTCGTGCTCTTAGCTCTTGGACTTGAACCTGTTGTAAACCCGAAGCTAAGGAGATGGCGATAATGGCTGTCCTAAACGTGAACAATCTTAAACTTTACTATGGAACGCTTAGGGGATCAGTCAAAGCCGTAGACGATGTTGCATTCGATCTGGAAAAAGGCGAAGCATTGGGGCTGGTAGGCGAATCGGGATGCGGCAAATCCAGCACAGCTATCGCCCTGATAAGGCTTCTGCCAAGTAACGTTGTAAAGTTTGAGGGAGACATTATATTTAACGGTAAAAATTTGGTAACTCTAAGTGAGGAAGAGATTAGAAGAGAAATTAGATGGAAAAAAATATCACTGGTTTTTCAGGGAGCTATGAACTCCCTTAACCCTGTACTTAAGGTTGGTTTTCAAGTAGCCGAACCTTTAATAGTGCATAGAAACGTTGACAAGAAGGAGGCTTTGGAAAAGGCAAAGGAGTTATTCAAATTAGTCGGCCTACCAGCCGAATATACTGAGAGGTATCCCCATGAGCTCAGTGGAGGTATGAGACAGAGAGTTGCCATTGCAACAGCGTTAGCTCTCAACCCGGAAATTGTGATTTTGGACGAGCCTACATCGGCTCTTGATGTGAGCATACAAGCTCAGATAATGAATCTGCTGAAGAAGTTGAAAAAACAATTACATCTATCCATGATTTATATAACCCATGATATAGCATTAGCCAGCGACTTATGCGATAAGATTGGAGTCATGTACGTCGGCGAAATAGTGGAGCTCGGCTCCATTGAAAAGGTGCTGCTTAACCCAAAACATCCATATACGCAAAAACTTATTTCATGTGTGCCACTTTTAAGGGGTGATAGAACACCGGAATTTATTCCCGGCGCCCCTCCAGATCTCATTAATCCACCTTCCGGATGTAGATTTAACCCAAGATGCCAATATGTAATGGAAAAGTGTAAGGTGAATCACCCTCCAGCATTTAACGTTGATGGAAGACTTGTTAAATGTTGGCTCTATGAGTGATCTGCCTTGAGCGCAATTATTGAACTTGTAAACATTAAAACATACTTCCATGTCGCTAAGGGTTTCTTTAAAACGTTGACGGTTAAGGCCGTTGACGGGGTTTCCCTAACTATACATAAAGGCGAGACGGTTGCTTTGGTTGGCGAGTCTGGAAGCGGAAAAACCACCTTGGGAAGAACAGCCCTTAAACTTGTTGAACCCGCGTCTGGCAAAATAATTTTTGAGGGTAGAGATATCACACATGCCAAAGATCTTAAAGAGTTTAGGAGGAAGGCGCAGATGGTATTTCAAGACCCATTTATGTCGTTGAACCCTTACATGACAATAAAACAGATAATTGAAGAACCAATGATTATTCACGGTTATCCCGCTGATGAAAGGGAGAAACGCCTTCAGAAGGCTTTAAGCGATGTACGTTTGACGCCCACGGAGGAATTTTTACCTAAATATCCCCATATGCTTTCTGGAGGACAACGGCAGAGAGTTGGAATCGCAAGGGCTATTGTGCTTGAACCAGTATTTTTGGTGGCGGATGAACCTGTTTCCATGATTGATGCTTCCAGCAGAGCTGAAATTCTCTACCTTCTTAGAGATCTGCAGAAAAAGTACGAAATGGGCATAATGTATATAACTCACGATATTGCTACGGCGAATTATTTCTCCGATAACATTGGCGTCATGTACCTCGGTAAAATAGTTGAATACGGCCCGACAAAAGAAGTGATAAAAAATCCTCTACACCCATACACAAAGGCGCTAATGGAGGCTGTTCCAGACCCTGATCCTGAAAACAGGTTTAAAGAAAGGAACGTAATTCCTGGAGAACCTCCTAGCCCAATAAACCCGCCGACTGGATGCCGTTTTAACACTAGATGTCCGTTTGTGTTTGAAAAATGCAAGGAAGAACCCGAGTTAATTAATGTTGGAAACAAACATTTGGTTGCATGCCACCTATATTCTTCTTTGAAATAAAGTGAACTTAGATTCTATATTTCCTGCTTCTGTTACACTTACAAGTCTTTTTCTCAGAAATAATATTTTTTAACTTGTAGCCTGCAAAGAAGCGTACCGTAGGTTAGGCTCTTTCTCTTGGAGGTTGAGGATTGCTTTTAAGTTGCCGTCTTCTTGAACTTTTATTGTGAAGCCCATGTTTTTGAGTAGATTTACAGCTTTAACGTTGTCTGGAAGCATTATTGCGTATATTGTTTCTACGCCCATTTCCTTTGCAATTTCTATTGCATAGTCCACCATTTTTGTTCCTAAACCTAATCCTTGCCATGGATCTGCAATTATGAACGCTATTTCGCCTTTTTTACGGTCAGGCTCAAGGCTTATTCTTACTACTCCGAGAATTCTTCTGCGGCCTCCATCGTTTAGTTCAGCTACTATTGCGATTTCTCTTTCATAGTCTATGTTACAATATCTCACTCTAACCTCGTGAGGTGTGTCCTTTATTATTTGGAAAAACCTGAAACGGATTGATTCTTCGGAAAAGTTCTGGAACATTTCAAGCCATAAGGGTTCATCTTCAGGCTTTATCGGTCTAAGCAACACTGTTTTTCCATCCCGCATCCTCCAGAGAGTTTCATACTTTTTGGGATAAGGGCTTATTACTAAATGCTGATGGGGTTCGACATTTTTAAAAATCAAGTCTTTATCTATGACGATGCGTGCGTCTAGGACGTAAGCTTCTTTATCGCTTATCCACAGTGGGTTAATATCTATCTCCTTTATTTGTGGAAAATCCACGAGTAGCTGGGAGAATTGCATCAATATTTCCTCTAGAAGTTTCATGTTGGCTGGCGGCAACCCTCTATATCCGTTAAGTAGATGGTGAACTTTCGTCTCTTCAATTAACCGTTTGATCAAGGTTTGGTTTAGCGGAGGCAAGCCAATGGCATAGTCCTTGTACAGCTCAGCAGCCGTGCCACCAACTCCAAAGAGGACAACGGGGCCGAAGATTTTGTCTTTTTTGGCACCGATCATCACTTCGTAGCCGCGGCCTTTAACCATCTTCTGGACTGTTACGCCTTGAATTTCCGCAGTTGGATTGTACTCTTTAGCAGCTTTAATCACCCGCTCAAATGCGGTTCTAACCTCATTTTCACTATTTAAGTCGAGAGCGACTCCTCCGGCCTCTGTTTTATGGGTTATGTGATGTGAAAGAACTTTTATGGCTACGGGATAGCCTATTTGTGACGCTGACTGTACGGCTTCATCGGCTGTTTTGGCAACGTATGTTTTTACCACTGGTATTCCATAGAATTCGAGAACCTTTTTTGCTTCAGCCTCGGTTAAGACTTCACGGCCTTCCATCGCTGCATTTCTCATAGCCACAACTATTGGACGCTTCGGTGGTGAGAAATCCACCGATAGCTCTTCTGGAGTTTCGTATAGAAGCTCCAGGTTTCGCTTGTATTGGTACATGTAGAGGTATGTTTTAATTGCTTGCTCCGGAGTGAGGTGAGTTGGGATACCATTCTCATTTAGTATACGGTTTGCTTCTTCAATTGCACCGTAACCCATAAACGAGGTCAAAATTGTCTTGTTATGGTATTTACAGCCTTTATACACTTCAACAATGACCTTTGCCACTTCAACAGGATCCGACATGGCTTGCGTTGTGTAAATTACAAGGATACCATCTACGTTTTCGTCTCTGAGACACGCCTCTAATGCAGCTTTGTAACGGTCAGCTTTAGCTTCCTCTAGAAGGTCAATAGGGTTCGTGATGCTGCAATATTTCGGAAGTGTTCTGCTTAGCATGTCAAGTGTTCTTGGGCTTAAAGCGGCAAGTTTACCTCCCCTAGCTATCAGGGTGTCTGTTGCAATAACGGCGGGGCCTCCAGCATTTGTTATTATGGCAAGGTTTGGGCCCTTGGGCAGCGGTTGAAGTCCGAGCGCTTCTGCACAGTTGAATAAGTCGGATATTTCATCAACTCTAACTATTCCTGCACGTTTAAAGGCTGCGTCGTAAATTTGATCCTCCCCAGTTAGAGAGCCTGTATGAGAAGCAGCAGCTTTCGCACTTTCGCTAAATCTTCCGGCCTTAACAACTATTATAGGTTTTGTTCTTGCAAAGTGTCTTGCGGCACTCATAAATTTGCGGGCATCCGTTATCCCTTCAACATACATTAATATACTCCTTGTTTCTGGATCTGTTCCGAAATAATCTATTAAGTCGCCGAAGTCCACGTCAATCATAGAGCCAACAGAGACGAAGTAGCTGAACCCTATGTTTTCATGGATTGCCCAGTCGAGTGTTGCAGCACCCAAGGCTGCACTTTGAGTTATAAAAGCTATGTTGCCTGACTTTGGCATCCTATTTAGAAGTGTAGCGTTAAGTCTGATTTTCGGCTGCATTACCCCCAACGAATTTGGTCCAATTATCCGCAAGTCGTACTTTCGCTTGGCCTCTAGTATTTTATCCTCAAGTTCCTTGCCTTCTGGTCCAACTTCTCTAAACCCAGCGGAGATTATCACTATGCCCTTAATTCCCGCTCTGCCACATTGTTCCACAATTTCCGGAATCGACCTTGCTGGAGTTGCAATGACGGCAAGATCCACCGTTTCAGGTATTTCTTCTACACTTTGATAGGCTCTGAAACCTAAAACTTCTTTCTTTCGTATATTAACTGGATAAATGTTCCCTTCAAAACCTGATTCAATAAGATTTGTCATTAAAGTGCGCCCTACTGACCCCTCCCTGTCGGTGGCGCCTACGAGAGCAACACTTTTGGGATTAAAGATTTTTTCAAGATAAATAGTAACCAGGGTGAACCCCCATGTTGGATTATGAGCGACTGAAATTAAAAACGTTGTGCATGATCAATCGACAAATTAAATTGGGATTCTTTCCGCTATCAAACCCTGACTGAACAATATTCAATCAAAAACCCATGTTTCTTGTTAAACGTAACGTAATATCAACGTAAACTATTTATTTTACGGTTTTTCCTCAGAAACCCTTCCGAGGTAGATAACTGTGGCTCAAAGTGTAGAGGTGTATAAAGAGTTCTTTGAAGGGGACATAATCCCACCAAGCTGGAAAGACAGAGTTTGGAGTAAAGACGATTTCAAAAAGTTCCACGAAAGCACCACAGCAAGCAAGGAAGCCATCGAGAGATGGTGGGAGAAATGGGCAAATGAAATATTCTGGTTCAAAAAGTGGAGCAAAGTTCTAGATGATAGCAAGCCACCATTCTACAGGTGGTTTGTTGGCGGAGAGACTAACTTGGCTTATTTGGCTACTGACTGGCAGATCCAGAAGGGACGCAAGAACAAGCTGGCGATTATATGGGAAGGGGAGCCTTGGGACAGTGAACTCCAACAACCAAAGGAGGTCAAAAAGTTCACTTATTACGACCTATTCAGGATATCCAACATGATAAGCTATGCATTGAAAGAAAAGTTAGGCGTAAAGAAGGGGGAAATTATAACTTTCTATTTACCAATGATTCCGGAACTTCCATTCTACATGCTTGCTGTTCAACGGTTGGGCGCTGAACACAGTGTTGTTTTCAGCGGTTTCAGTGCTGAAGCACTGGCAAGTCGTGTTGTAGACAGCGGTTCAAGAATAATAGTGACTGCTGACGGCTTCTATAGAAGGGGCAAAGTTATAAACCTAAAATCAATAGTTGACGAAGCCATAAAGATATGCGAGAAAGAAGGCCTCAAAATAGAGAAGGTCATAGTTGTCAAGAGGGCTGGAAACGAGATAACGTTCAACCGGGAAAGGGATGTTTGGCATCACGAGTTGATAGCCGACGTGCCGAAAACAGCCTACGTGCCAGTTGAAAGCCAAAAAGAATCGGACAGCGCCTTCATCTTGTATACATCCGGGACAACGGGCACTCCTAAGGCTGTTCAGCACTCAGTAGGCGGCTACGCAGTTGGATTATATGCCACAATGAAAATGCTGTTCGACGTCAAGGAAGATGACATCTATTGGTGCACCGCTGACGTGGGATGGATCACAGGCCATTCATACGTCGTTTATGGGCCACTCATTTCAGGGCTAACAACCATACTCTACGAGGGCAGTCCGGACTATCCTGAACCGGACAGGTGGTGGAGCATCATCGAGAGACATGGTGTGACAATCTTTTATACCGCACCCACCGCCATTAGAATGTTAATGAAGTATCCTGAAGACTACGTTAAAAAACATGACTTGTCAACGTTAAGGATAATTCACACGGTAGGCGAGCCGATAAATCCTGAAGCCTTCCTATGGTACTTCAAAAACCTAGGTCGAAGCGATGTGGTAGCAACCAGCTCATGGTGGATGACTGAAACCGGACACATTATAACCGGGCATTTCCCCGGTCTCGGAAAAATCTTCCCAATGAAGCCTGGAACCAACGGGTACCCGATACCCGGTGTACGTGTAGAAGTTGTTGATGACGATGGTAACCCATGTCCGCCTGGTGTTAGAGGATACTTTACAATAATCTCTCCATGGCCCGGAATGCTTGAAACCTTATACAAGAATCCTCAAAGATACATCGACGCATACTGGTCAAGATTTAAGGGTAAGCTATACTTTTACACAGGAGACTTCGCAGTTAAAGACAAGGATGGATACATTTGGGTGCTTGGAAGAGCCGACGATGTTATCAAGGTTGCAGGTCACAGAATAGGCACTGCGGAAGTTGAGGCAACTCTTGCAAGGCATCCGGCAGTAGCTGAAGCCGCCTGTGTGGGCAGAAGCGACCCGGTTAAGGGGCAGGTGCCCGTGATCTTCACAGTGCTTAAGAAAGGTTTCTCGCCGAGTCCAGAGCTCGAAAAGGAGTTGAAGAATTACCTCAGAGTTTCTATAGGGCCTATAGTGGCTTCAGATGCCGTTATAGCCTTCGTAGAGGTTCTGCCGAAAACAAGAAGCGGCAAAATAATGAGAAGGTTGCTTAGAGCTGTAGTTGAAAACGCAACTTTAGGCGACGTAACGACATTGGAAGACGGCGTTGCCGTTGAAGAAGCGAAAAAAGCCTATGAAATCATAAAGTCCGCTCTTGAACCTAAATAACCCCTATATTTTTTATTTACATCTTTCTCAAACATGATGCTATCCTTAAGAGTGGTGAAACGTTATGTCAAGCGAACCCCTCAAAGTTTTTGGTTTAAAGGCGGAAGTTGGCAGATGGATCGTCGTCATTGCAGGCCTCATCATAATGTTCTGCCTAGGAGCAATATACGCTTACAGTGTAATCTCTGTTCCTTTGAAAAAGATTTTTGAAGCTACGCCCCCACAAGGTTACGGTCTAAAAGTTTCATCCACCGAAATGCAAATTCCATTCATTGTGTTTTTGCTTCTCTTCGCTCTTACCATGCCCCTCGCGGGAAGGTACATCGAGAAATATGGACCAAGAAAAATAACGCTCATCGGGGCTGTACTTGTAGGCCTAGGATGGTGCCTGGCTTCCTTCGCCAACTCTCCATTGACACTTACCTTTCTTTATGGTGTGGCGGGCGGCCTCGGCGTTGGCTTAGCCTACAACTGTCCAATAGTAACATCTACGAAATGGTTCCCTGATCGAAGAGGTTTAGCTGTTGGTTTAACAGTTCTCGGCTTCGGCTTCTCAGCAGCTATTGTAGGGCCACTAGCAGACTTCCTAGCATCAAAGTTTGGAGTGCAAGCCATGTTTCAAATCTTGGGAGGCACATTTTTTGCTTTAACAGCGGCTTCCGCTTTATTCCTCAAACTTCCACCTGAAAATTGGATGCCAAGCGGCTGGAAACCTGCATGGAAACTGGAAACCTTGCAAGTCAATTTGAAAAGAGGAGAAATGATTCGGACGAAAACGTTCTATGTATTATGGCTATGCTACACTATTGGAACATTGGCTGGGTTAATGGCCATCGGCGTTTCAAAACCCGTCGGTTTAGAAGTAGCCTCCAACATTGGAATAAGCGAGCAAGAAATTTCAGCTCTACTTACAGCCCTAATAGCGCCATTCGCCCTCTGTAACGGTGTGGGACGCCCCATATTCGGCTGGTTAACAGACAGGCTGGACCCCAGAAAGACAGCGGCAATATCCTTCACAATGATTATTGTAGCCTCACTAGCAATGTCTGCACTGCCAAACTTGCTATCAGCCTATATATTTGCCTTCGCAGTTTTATGGCTTAACCTAGGCGGGTGGCTTGCAATAGCTCCAGCAGCTACCGCACAATTCTTCGGGACAAAAGATTACGCACGCAATTACGGTCTTGTCTTTACAGCATATGGTGCAGGAGCCCTTATCGGCAACATAATTGCCGGGCAAGCTAAAGATATCCTCGGAGCATACATAAGGATCTTCCCATACGTTGCGGCTTTGTCGGCCTTAGGCCTAATTATAGCCTTAACGCTGAAAAAACCGAGCCAAAAAGTTAAGAGTGCCGGCAATGAAAACTGATTTCAAAACACCATTTCTAATCATTAACACTGTTCCGTCATTTTCTTTTTGTTAAGCTTGATGACTCCACTCTGGGACACGTGCGTCTGGAATAGAGTCCGTTTTTGGGATGTAGGGTTTAACGTCAATTATTGGCGAGTCTTCCATGGCATCAAGCCCCTTAACAACTAACGTACAATCTTCCTTCCCTACAAGTTCAACAACACAAAGCCCTATTGGATTTGGACGAGAAGGGCTTCTGCAGGCAAAAACACCGGTCAATACATTCACCGCGCGTCTTTTCGGAAAAACAAGCAGCACTCGTCTGTCTTCCTCGGTGTCGCGCAAATGCAGCCAATACAACACTATTAAATGGGAGTACTCCTCCACACCCTTCAGTCCATTGCAAAATTCTGGGAAAATTTTTATCCTAGCCACGTCCGTTCCAGCTTTTTCAACGAAACCGATAAAATAGATGACGCTTTGCCTCTTCAATTTTACATCCAAACCTATGCATTTGTTCAACTGTTTAATGTTTGTGATAATATGGATTCGTAATATAGTTTTTGAATTCATAAGTATTTTAATGTTTTAAAGAATATGTATCTCATGCAAGGTGGAGTCCTTGAACAGTCAGATCCTACAAGCGTGTAAGGAATTGATTGACGACGCGAAAATGAGCTGTGCCGACATTGTTTTTAAGGAAATTTGCCTAGAAATTTTGTCTAGAGCACGGCACGTCCTTACCGAGAAACAGTTTAGGCATCTCGTAGATTACGCTGCTGAAAAAATGAAAGAAAAATCTCCCTTTGAAATGAGACAGACGTTAGTAGCCTCCACGTAAACTCATTAAGCATATAGCCCCTACTAGGCTTCTATTCGCCATTGCGGCTCCACCTTGCCACCGCTATTTTTCTCAACCAAGTTTGTAGCCTATTTTTCGCAAAAACTCTTTTCTAGCCTTGATATCTTCTTCCTTCTCTATACCTTTGCTCCTAGAACCGTCTATTACGCCGACTATTCCCCTGCCCTGTTCCGTTTCTGCTATGACAACTTGCAGCGGGTTTGCCGTGGCAGCGTATATTGTGCATACTTCTGGCACCTTTTTAATTTTGTCTAAAACATTTATTGGATAAGCATTTTTAATAAAGATGACAAAGCTGTGGCCACATGCAAGTTCAAAAGCTTTTTCAGCTGCAAGTCGCCGCAGTTCATCATCGTTTCCCTCGTGTCTGACCAAACATGGGCCGGAACTCTCACAGAAGCCTATGCCGAACCTTATGGTTGGAACAGAGTTAACCAAGGCTTCATACAAGTCTTCGACGGTTTTTATGAAATGGGCCATGCCTAAGATTACATTGCAGTCTTTAGGCACCTCAATACTTACAACTTCAAACTTAACCATGCCTTTGTCCCTCTTCAAATAGTTTAGAAATTTAGCTTATGGCTTTTCCTTTTGATTAGAAGCCAATTTTTCTCTCCTCTAAACTTTATAAGGACATATTCTCCCCGCATTTTTTCACCCTTCAAAGTAAACTCTAGCTTGTTATTACTTTTATGTTTCAACTGGTACACCCCCTTATCCCAAATTTCCACGGTTCCGGCGCCGTACATACCCTCCGGTATTACACCCTGAAAGTCCACGTATTCCAAGGGATGATCTTCAACCTCAACAGCTAACCGTCTAACACCAGACTCCAACGGAGGCCCCTTCGGAACAGCCCAACTCTTAAGAACCCCGTCCATCTCAAGCCTAAAATCGTAATGTAGACGCTTGGCGTGATGCCGCTGAACAACGAATCTTCCAGAAAACTGTTCAGCCAAACCTTCCACCAACACTATTTAACTTAACTAATTCATTTAAAATGTAAACATTTTTAGGAAAGGAATAGTGAAAACAGCCAACCGAAATATCTAAATCCGATTTCACCAGTTCTCCATAGAGAGGTCTAAGTGGGCCGGTAGTTCAGGTGGTATGAACGCCCGACTTGCACTCGGGAGGTCGCGGGTTCAAATCCCGCCCGGTCCATCACCTATTTAAGAAGATTCAGGGAACCGTCAATTTCAGTATGTGGAAATCGTTTTGCGTTCTCCATAAATATGCTAGTTTAGTTTTTTCACTTCGCATATGCATTCTTTAAATGGTGGGAAGCCTGAAATTGGGTCGAATTCTCTTGGAACTAACTCGTTCACGTTTGCCTCACACCATCCATGTAAAACGTCGATAACCCCTTTAGGCATAATTGTGGTTAGGTGGGCTTTAACTTTTATTTTCCCCCATGGGGAGAAAACGAGCACGTCATCACCTTCGCATATGTTCCGTTGAGCTGCATCCTCGGGGTTCATGTTTACAACAGGATTGGGCATAAGTTTCCTTATGCTCTGGATTTCCCTTCCACGACTGTGGGTATAAAAGGGGACTCTGGAACCAGTTATGAGTATTAATGGATATTCCTCTGTGGGCTCCATGGGTTCCTTGAAAACTGGAAGAGGATCATAGCCATATTCCTCTAAAATTGTAGAGTAAATCTCCACTTTCCCTGTTGGTGTCGGAAAGCCGAGTTCACCGCCAGTCCTAAGAAGCCCAGCTTCATATCTCCTAAAGGCTTCAATTTCCGGAGTATGTATTTCAATGCCTTTTTCAATGTTTCTTTCAAGTTCTTCAACGGTTATTCCAAACCTTTTAAGGATGCTGTTAAGGGCTTCTGAGACGCTTCCGTTCCAGAATTCTTCTGCGTAGCCAAGTTTTACGCCTATTTCAAGCGCTATCTGCCAGTCTTCCTTGCATTCTCCAGCGGGTTTAAGAACTTTCCGGCCGTAGATTCTTTTTCCAAAGAATGCGAATGGTGCTTGTCTTTCTAAACACATGGCTGCCGGCAACACTATGTCTACATAGTCATGGGTCCATGGCCTGTAAAAGTGGTCTATGGCAACCGCGAATTCCAAGTTTTTAACAGCCTCCTGGTATTCATGGGTTTGAGGCCACATCATAAGGTTTGCACCCCACATAAGCATGGCCTTGACTTTTCCGGTTTTGACATACTCAGGCAGAAGATTAATTTGGACCTCAAACATGTATCTCGCCCACACTGGAAACATCTGGCGGTCCAACCTCTTAGCTTCAAGCATAGGAAACAAATCGTTTCTTCTACAAAATTCTGGGTCTCCATGGCTCCAGTCGCTGATAAGTTCACGCGTCTGCAGTCTCACTCCACCGGGCACGTCTAGGCAACCAGTCAACGCTATTAGAGAAAGTATGGCCCGGTGGTTTTGAACAGCATTTTTATTATGGGTTGTTGACTGTGCACTTAAAAGGAATGTGACGGGTTTGTTGTCGCCTATCATTTGAGCTGCTTCGGTAATTTTGTCGGCTGGAACCCACGTTAATTTTTCAGCCTTTTCGGGTGTAAAGTTACTTGCATAGTTTTTCAACTCTTCAAAGCCGTAAACCCACTTTTCAACGAACTCTTTATCGTAGATGCCCCTTTCTATCATGGTGTTTATTATTGCGAGGGCGAGGGCTCCGTCGGATGCTGGTCTTACTTGTAAATGCAAGTCTGCAAGTTTCTCTACAGTTGGTGTTCTTCTAGGATCGACAATTATGAATTTCACTCCCAGTTTTTTTGCCTCCAATAAGTGGAGCATAACGTACTGTCGAGACCATGCCGGGTTGCTTCCCCAAATCACGCATAACCTTGTTTGAGGCGATGGGAGACTGACACTCAGTGGAACGCCGAAAGTTAAAAGCTCAGCAAGCTCTGCCGCCCTTTTACATATAGAGCTTTCCGTTGCATAATTGGGCGAACCAAACGTATAGCAGAGCCTCTGAACGGCTGCACGAGGCTCCTTAGGATCGCCAACATAGAAGACCACGGCCTCAGGGCCATACTTATCCCTGATCTCTTTAAGCTTAGCGATTACTGTGGTGTAAGCCTCATCCCATGAAATCCTAATCCAGCCGGGGTCACTGGAACCTTTTTGGTTTGTCCGCTTCATAGGATAAAGCAGTCTCAGAGGATGATGCCTCACTTGGGGCAGAGTATAAGCCTTTACACATAGGGAAGAGCGTGGATGGTTAGGCCAAGGCCCAATTTCCGTAACAATGTTGTCTTCAACATGAAAACGCACACCACACATAGGTACTTGATTGCAGCCATCACAGAAAGTGTAATAAGCGTCTTTCTGAGACAACCTTTCGCCTCTTCTGGCAATATTTAGGAGTTTCCTGAATTTAACTGTGATGCAAAAATTATGAAACAATAAAGTCTATAGATGATTCTTTGAACGAGGAGAGAACCAAAAGTTTTAAGCGTCAAATCATAAATTTGATTATCATGTCGTTAGAAAAACCTACAAATGCGATTGTTGGCAAAAGTATCGCCATCTTGCTTGTGGGCTTCCTTATAATACTAGTCCATTATTCTGTTAGATATGGTTATGGAATTTTGCTTCCTGAAATGATGCCTTCGCTAGGTATCTCCAAGCTTGAGGCGGGAATCATTTACACATCCTATTTCGTTGGCTACACTGTTTTCTCTCTTTTTCTGGGTATAATGGTGGATAACATTGATGCTAGAAAAATAGTTACGCTGTTTTTGTTGGCGCTTGGTGCCGGCACATTTTATATGAGTTTGTCTAACACGCTGATGGAGGCAAGTTTATCATTCATGTTGGCAGGTATCGGCTGCGCGGCGTGCTGGGTTCCAGTTGTCGTAGTTGTTCAGAGATGGTTTAAGAAAAGGGCATTTGCGGTTGCAATAGTCAACGTGGGTGCACCAATAGGATTCGCAGCAACTGGCATATTTTTGCCTATTTTAGTAAAAATTGGAAGTTGGACGCTTGGATGGCGCATGTTCAGTGTAGCCAGCTTTGTGCTTGCTCCTTTAGCGTGGCTTTTTTTTAAAGCTTATCCAGAAGGCTATGTTAGAAGTCAAAGTAAAAATGTCGGCAAAAACTTCTGGAGAGAAAGTGTTATAATACTTAAAAATATAAAATTGTGGCTTGTAGGCTTTTCGTATATGCTTGTCGGTTTCTACATAATGATTCCTTTCACATTCCTCAGCACTTATGGCTCTCAGGAAATAGGTCTACGTTACGAGCATGCCTCCCTTCTCGTTAGTATGATTGCTGTCGGAGCAATACCGGGAACCCTTGTTCTGGCATCATTTTCCGAATTTATTGGTAGGCTAAAAACAATGTTTCTCTGTGGAGGCATTTCAATCTTAGGCCTTTTAGGCGTGGTTCTGGCTCAAAACTTTCCAGACTTGAAATTCGCCGTATTGGCTGTTTCAGCCGCAGTTTATGGCGCTGGTTACGGTGCAGTGTGGCCCCTTTACACAGTCTTAACATCAGATCTGTTCTCAATGGAACATGCAGGAACAGCCTTAGGCTTAATGACTATCTTTTTGGGATTGGGATGTATGCTTTCGCCTCCATTGGCGGGATGGATGGCTGACACAACCGGGAGTCTCAAGTCTTCTTTCCTTCTTGCAGTTTCTACAACAGCCTTGTCTTTACTTTTTCTGCTACCTCTGAGGAAACGTTAAATTATGAAGTCTTCGCGATTGTGGTTTCTTTCCACGTTTTTGATGTTTTGTTGAGCGGAAAATTTATATTTTTTGGATGGATAATCCATCCAACGTGGAAGGACAGAATAAAAACAAAACATTAACAATAGCGTTCATATGTGTCTTATGTGTCCTATGTCTAGTCATCCAGTTGTCGCCAAGACCTCCAAATGTAGAATTCACTTCGCTCTTCACGTTTTTCACAGGTTTCATTTTTGGACCTATCGTTGGTGGAATATTTGGAGGTTTTGTAATGTTTGTTAACGGTTTCCTTTCACCGTGGGGGTTTGCTGGTTTTAATATGCCTTTTCAAATGGCTAGCATGGCCTTAATTGGTTTAGTTGGGGGTCTTTACAGAAAATTTTCTCGCGGAATACATTCCGTAGAATTTTGTGCAGAACTGGCTGTTCTCGGAGCCTTTTTAGCGGTGCTTTATGATTTTATAACAAACCTTGGATATGCGGTTTTCCAGGCTATAATGGGGGTACCCTTTAACCTAGCCATATTAATTGCGATGGCTTATGGAGCACCTTTCTCAATAATCCATGTTTTATCCAATGTGTTTGTATTTGGTATAGCATTTCTTCCCATGGCTAAGGTTGCAAATAAAATATTGGTGGTGAACAAAATTGGTTGAAAAAAGAACCTTAACCATATTAATATTGGCAACGCTTGTTTGGGCGTTGATTGCATCTGGTCTCTCAGCCTACTACTATTTGGAAATGAATAGATTCCAGAGGGAGTCAGACGAGAAACAGCAATCCCTTTTGGAGATTGCCGAAGGATATAGAGATGCATTAGAAAGGCAGGATAGCCTATTGAGGGATTATAACGCCCTACTAGGGGAATACTATATGCAGATGGAGGAAGATTGCTCCTCACTTGTTGAAAAATATGTTAAACTGCTCTCCAGTCTCAGCGGTAACTACACAGCAACAATTAATGGTTTTCCAGAATTGAAGGAAGCCTATGAAAGTTTGATGAATTCAGCTCAGAACCTTAAGGGTCAAGGAAATGTAACAAAAGGAGAATTTGAACCATTACTCATGGAATTTAACGAACTTTTAAGAGTTGTCACGGCGAGGACCCTTGAAGGCCTAATAGGTAGAGAAATCGAAATTAGGGTGAACCTTTGCATCGATTACGGAAATGACACTGTAACATGGTACAACGTTACCATAAAACCCGGGGCATCACTTTTTGACTTAACTCAACAAGTGGCCAAGATAGAATATAATTATTATCCAACGATGAAGCCTGGTCACGTTTTAATAAAAACTATTAATGGAGTTACTGAGTCATTTTCTGAATGGAAATACTGGTTCTGGTATTACTGGGATGAAACCGCTAACCAGTGGGTGCTAGGACAAGTTGGATGTGACGCATGGACGTTGCGAGATAACGGAACATATAAGTGGGCGTACAAGGTTTAGGGAGACCCGTAAGCTAGACAACTTTTCTATGCTAAGATTATTCATGTAGTTTGAAGCGTAGGATTGCTGCTATTCCGCCGAAGGAGTTCTTGAGCATTTGGCCCTCTTCGGTTTCATCAGATATTATTTCGACTTCTGTATTTGTGTATTCGGCTAGTTGAGCAAAGTTTTCTATAAGCTCTTGCTTGTCGGTGATGCTTAGCGATGGAGCCTTACATTTTGGGCATGGTTTCCCAACAAGGCTTTGTTCAAAACTTGTGAGCATAGGACCTCTAATCGTTTGCTGTTCCTCATAGCCGCATGCGCTGCATTTCACTGTTACACGTGCAATATCCAAGCCTTCCGATAGTAACAACGTTTTCACTGCGCCAGTTTCCAGAGCTTTTCTTACAGCTTCCTCGCCGTATGTGGCCAAACCAGTGTCATGTCCTATTTCGTAGAGGAACTGCTGCATGATTTGTCGTTCTTCTATGTAGCGGATTTTCCGCATGATTTCAGGAGCCTTGTCTACAACTTCTTTCACACCCTGCTCGTCTACATAGGCGGTGTCAACCGTGTCAATAATCTTTTCCTTCAATTGATAGTTGAGGTAATCGCCTTTCTCAAAATCGTATTTAGTTGGACCAGGCCCGCCGATAATTATGCCTTTAAGGTTTTCTATTGGTAGAAAAACTTCGTTTGCATGCTCGCCCACCCGCCTAAAATATTCTTGGAGACGCATTTCCCTAAGCCTTTCAAACCTTCTGGCAGATTGTCCTCCGGCTCTGGTTTTGCCTGGAACACCGGAGGTAACCTCCCTTACTATTTCGAGTCTTCTGCCCTGCAAAATCGCAAGGGTTGCGGCTGTAGCATCTATTAAAAGTATTCCATAAGCCTCTTTCTCACGAAGCATTTCTTGCAAGTGTTCAGTGTGGAAGCGGGAGTCACATCGATAAAGGTATATGTTTATGGGCTCCGGCGGCACAATTACGTAGGTTTCAATTTTCTCGCTTCCCGCACCGTTTTGCGGAACAGCCCCACAGAATATTACAAGCCCAGTTTCTGGGGTTTCCTTAAACAGCTTCAAGCGTTGCTGAACTTTGACAATGGCGTCTTGAACGTTTTTACGGGTTGTTGTAGATTTTATGTTGGAAGCTGTGCCATACTCTTCCCTAAGCATGTTCATGACTTCGCTTATCTGTTTTCCAGGCGGGATGTAAAGCGAAATAAGTTCTGTGCCTCGCCCCTCCTTATTCGCCAGCGTACTCAGTACCTTTTTTAACCTGAAAAGTTCGAGGGATGTTCTCTTTTTAGGAGCGCTCAAATTTCTTTCACTTGATTCAGTTTGACAACTATAAAGCTAAAGGTGCAAGAGCCAAAAATAAAACGGTGCCTAATAAGGGTTAGGATATTCCTAAAACTTCTTTTAGGAAAGCTTTGTATGGGCCGAGTTTCCCGCCATAGTTACCCGCTGAAATTCTTAAAACTCCTGGAACTTTCAAAGCGGCTTTTATGCCCTCGCCCATTGCCTTTTTAACGGCCTCAACGGTTAAGCCATTAATAACTATCTCGTAAACGGAGTTAACGTCTTCTGGAAGACGAGAGTCAGAAATAACCTTCTTCAATGTTGGACAGTAGGGGTGGTTGGTTGAAGCCTTAAGTTTGTATTTTAAGGAGCCCGCTTTTGAGCCAGATCGGCAAACTCCGCCTGGGAAAGGCATTATAACTTCGATTGCGCTGTTTTTTATGGCTTTTATCGCCTCTTCCGCTGCCTGCAGCCCAGCGCTTTTATCCTTCGCAAATATTAAGAAGTTTCCTCCGGCGATTGCTTCAACGGCACCGAAAGAATCTTCAACAATGAATTCGCCCTCCATAACCGGGATTCGCCAAACTTTTCTGCCACCGATTACACTTTTCTTTTGAAAGCCGTCTCCGAAATAGCGGAGACTTCTTCCAACCTTTAACCTTCTCTTTGCATTTGGAAGGGCGTCGAAAGCCGCTGTTGTGGGGCAAGTCATTATACACTGGCCTATGCGGAGCATCATCTGTGTTTTCAGGTCGAATCGGCTGCGGTTGTAAATTTGGATTATGGCGCCCACACGTCCGTCCGGAGTTTTATCTTTCGGAACAAGGCTTTCTACACCGGCTTCTGCAGGGGCCATGATGACGCTTGTGGCGAAGCCTGTGGCTACTTCTGCGGCTGTTAATGCCCATTTTTCGTTGTCGGCTGTTATAAGCACTCTTCCAGCCCATAGGGGAAACATTTCAGCGAAAGTGTCTGCAACTCTCACGGTATGTCCCGCTGAGGATTTAACAATGAAGCATGGCCCAAACTTGTCCCTCTCGTCGTAGCCTGCTACTTCAAGTTTGGTTTCCGTCTGCAACATGTTCAAACCTAGCGTTGATATTTGTGCTGTCTCTTTTAAGAGTTTTCGCTATTGGAGGCTAAAAATCCATGTATAATCTTAAGCTTGAAAGTCAGTAGCCATGCGAAGCCTAAAAATATTTATTCTTTTGGTTCTAAAAAGTGCTCTCATGAAGCCAGTTAAAGTTAGCTTTGAGGAATCCATAGCCAAGGCGGTTGTTGAAGCTGGTAGATGTGTTGGCTGTGGCACGTGTGTTCTTGTATGCCCCTTTAACTGCCTAGAATATGCTAACGAGAAACCTAATTTGGTGAAGGAATGTAAAATCTGTGGAATATGCGCGCAAGCATGTCCGCAATACGAGTTTTCATCGCAAAATGTTGAAAATTTAACGTTTGGGAGAACGCGAAAAACAGATGAAGTCTTTGGAATCTACAAGAGACTGGTGTTGGCGCGGGCGACGGACAACCAAATATTAAAGGTTTGTCAAGACGGTGGGGCGGTGACAGCTCTATTGCTGTTCGCTTTGAAAAACAATTTGATAGAAGGTGCAGTGGTTTCAAAAAGCAGCAAAGAGAAGCCGTTTTTCCCATATCCAACATTTGCAACAACAGCCGAAGAAATATTGCAATCAGCTGGAACGAAATATTTCTATTCGCCAAACATCCTTGCACTGGCAAAGGCGGTTGAACAGAAGAAAAACAACATAGCGCTAGTAGGAACACCTTGCCAGATCCGTGCGGTTCGAAAGATGCAACTAGCTGGACTTAAAAAATATGTCGCACCGTTAAAACTTCTAGTTGGATTAGTGTGCTCTGAATGTTTCATCTACAATGACCTAATGGAAAATCACATACACGGGAAGCTGGGCATAAACCCGACCCACATCAAAAAAATTAACATAAAAGGTAAGATGCTTGTTACGTTGGACACTGAAACGGTGGCTATACCCCTTGCAGAAGCAAAACAATACGCAAGAAAAAGCTGCCACTTCTGCGAAGACTTCAGCTCAGAATTCGCAGATATCTCCGCAGGCGGGCTGGGACTGGAAGGCTGGACCTTCATGATTATACGCACAGAAAAAGGCGAAGAATTACTTTCAGCCACAGAAAAAGCCGGAGTCATAACAACGCGAGACGTCAACTCAGAGCAAAATGCCTTGAACCTTTTAATCAAACTTTCAAAGAAAAAACACGCTGTTAAATGAAAATTCATGCACATACTCAGCCCATTTCCAACTCAGCCAATTACGGAAGCTTCAATGTATGAGGAATTTATTAAGAACAATATCCGAATGAATGTGTTACTTTGTCTCCATAGCAACTTTGGCAAGGCTGATAGCGTCTTCAATGCTTTTCATTACTGTGTTAGTTGTGGTGACTTTTATTCCAAGGTTTTCTATACGTTTTTTGTGTGCAATGTCAATTTCATCAATTATAAAGTGCTTTAAGATTTTTCCATAGAACTTGGCTACACCATATGCTGAGGCTTCAAAACCCATACTTGCCATAACCCTATCCGCTGGTCCCTTAAGCGCTTTTCCGCCGACTATGGGGCTTATGCCTACAATGAGCGCCTTTGAAGCTTCCAAGGCCTTTTTTATGGCCGAAATTGAAAGGATTGGCGCTATGCTTAAGATTGGGTTGCTGGGACAGATAATTATGCGTTCAGCTTCCATTATGGCTTCAATTACGCCTGGCGCAGGTTTAGCTTTTTTAGCTCCTTCAAAAAACACGTTTGTTACATTGTCCATGGTTCCTCTTTTAACAAAGTACTCCTGAAAGTCGAGAAGTAAATCACCCGCTTGAACTTTTGTGCGGACCGGGTCGTCACTCATAGGTATTAGTTTTGCTTTAACTCCAAGCATTTTACAAAGCTGGGCTGTAGCTTGAGATAGGGGGTAGCCTTCTTTCAACATTTTTGTCCTTATAATGTGTATGGCCAAGTCCTTATCGCCAAGTTTGAACCACGTTTCAAACCCCAACCTTCCGAGCATTTCAAGACAGTGGAAGGTGTCACCTGCGATGCCCCATCCCTTTGATTCATCAACAATTCCGGCTAACGTATACATTATTATGTCTAGATCCGGGCTTATATGCAGGCCGTAGAGTTCGACATCATCTCCCACATTGCCGACTACTACAACGTTTTGAGGGGGAATAATTTTTACAAGCCCTCGTAAGAACTTTGCAGCTCCAACACCACCAGCTAAGGCCACAACATTTCCCAAAACAACTCCCCCTCTTAAAGCTACCTTATGATTTGCGTCTTTCTCTCATGTTTTCTTCTCATTTAAATTTGAGCGATTCAAGAAAACTTTTGATTTCGTGTCTACGTAATATTAGCTCGATGATCGTCCCTGAAATCAAAACTTCTATGAAGGCCTTAGTAATTATAAAAGCTATAACTGCTTGCGGAACATTGTAGACCATGCATGCTAGCCATATGTAAGGCGTGTAGGGGATCATAGCTAAAGCCCCGCTTACTGGAGGCGAAAACTTGAGTCTTTGTGCAAAGAGTCCGGCTATACCGGCAAGCAACGCGTTTCCAAAGGGTATAAATATGTTTCCTATACGCACCGTAGCCATTATTAGACTTAGTAAACCGGTTATCGCTCCAGAAACGGATCCAACTGAAACTGCAAGAAGCAAAGAAGGCAGAACTGACAAATGAAACTCGACAGTCGTGCCGGGTGCAGAGGGTAATTTTATCGAGAAGTAACCTAAAATGTTTCCTAAAGCGCTTAGAACCACTATCACCGCAATTAGCCTAGTTGAGAACTTTTCCAATTACTTACGTCTCCTTTTCTAAGGCTTTTATAAACATTCTAATAATTGCCGCATATAAAACTAACTTCGATGAAGTCGTCCCAGACATCAGGTGGTGGGGCCAGCACATTGAATGTAATTGAAACTGTAAAAACCCGAAGGAGTATTAGAAAATTTAAGAATGATAAAATTTCACGCGACATGATTAACCTAATTCTTGACATAGCTAGGTGGGCACCTTCGGCACATAATGCTCAGCCCTGGCGTTGTATTATAATTGATGATGAAAAAGTTAAGTTAAAACTTGCCAACGAAATGGGGAAAGCTTGGCTCTTGGACTTACTGGGAGATGGTGTTCCAGAAGATAAAGCTAAAGAAATGGTTAGGATTGAAAGTTTTGAAAGGATCACAAAAAGCCCCGTTGTCATCATTGCATGCTTAACGATGGAGGACATGCACAAATACCCGGACAAAAGAAGACAAAGGGCAGAATATATGATGGCTGTGCAAAGTGTTGCAGCATATGTCCAAACCCTATTACTTCTTGCTCATCATTTTGGACTTGGAGCATGCTGGATTTGCGCTCCACTATTCTGTCAAAAAGCTATAAGAAAGGCTCTTGGTTTACCTCGCAAAATCGAGCCTCAAGCAATGATTATCATGGGATATCCAGACGAGAAACCTAAACCTCCACAACGAAAAGATTTAGACGAAATATGCAGTTATAATTTTTGGCACAAAGCAAAATTTTGAGATAAATCTGAGATTTTTATCTGTGCTGTCAACCTTACATATTAAAACAATCAATCTATTATGCTTATTATTGTTGGGGCCTCCATTAATAAAAGCAGAATGGCGGAGTAAGCTTCTGAAACGCTTATAAACAGTGTTTTCTAAATATGGTTTTTCTGGTACCGGCTTTAATCCTTAGGGTGCATTCCTTTGAAGAAGGTTAAAGTTGGCGTCTTTAAATGCGGCAACATTGGAACGGCTCCCTTGTTTGAACTCCTTTTGGACGAGTTGGCGGACAGAGAGGACATAAGCGTTCGAACTGTAACGACTGGAGCGAAAATGCTGGCGGAAGAGGTAGAAGAAGCTTTGCCAAAAATGTTCGATTTCAACCCTGATTTCCTGATATTTATTTCACCGAACCCGGCGGTTCAGGGGCCTAAAAAGGCTAGAGAAATGCTTTTGGAAAGGAAAATTCCAAGCATATTCGTTTCCGATGCTCCTGGAAAACGCCTAAAAGAGGAGTTTGAAACACAAGGTTTCGGCTACATAATTGTTATGGGCGACCCGTTAATAGGTGCGAGAAAAGAATTCCTAGATCCGACTGAAATGGCGATTTTTAACTCGAATATAATAAAAGTGTTGGCGGTTACCGGTGTCTACAAAATAATTCAGCAGGAAATTGATCGAGTTATTCAATGTTGCAAGGAAGGCTTAACCTTTGAACTTCCAAGATTGATTATTGACACGGATGCTATTAGGGATAACTCTGATTTTAGGAATCCATACGCCCTTGCAAAAGCTATGGCAGCCTATGAATTGACAAAGAAAGTTGCAGAAATAAACACTAGGGCTTGTTTCATGGAGAAGGAAAAGGAAAAATACATTCTACTGGTTGCATGCGCCCATGAAATCGCGGAGGTAGCCTCCAATCTTGCCGAGCAAGCCAGAGAAATAGAAAAGTATGCGGATTCCCTTGTTAGGAGGCCCCATTCAAAGGAGGGCAAACTGAAAATCAAAGAACGCTTAATGGATTCCCCAATTTTCGAAGAAGTTTTCCGCTAACTCTTCTAGTATATACGCTATTAATATGTATATATGGTATTTCGAATAAGTATATATCATCGACATCCCCATTTAATACTAGGTGAAACAATGAAAACACTTGAAATAACACCACTTGAAGGAAAGAAATTAAAGGTCATATTAATCGAAAAAGAGTACAGCGAGCCCTTCTGGATAGTGGAACCACAAAACAATGCGCCAAAAAACATCCTATCATCGAGGTTTAAGCCTTCAATTGCTTTCTGCCAATTTTTTGAAAAACTAATAGACGAAGTTAAGCCAGACTTTGTAACTGAGGAGTTGGGAAACCGCTCAGTCAAAGAGTTCACAGAGAACAATGTACTTGCACAGATAAGCCTCAAATATAACGTCCCATTCTTCGCCGTGGACATGGACGAAAACGCCCGTGGATATGTAGCTTCACTTCTGGACGAGAAGAGACAACTCAGAGACCGCATATTGAAAGCTATCGAGGAACTGCCGGAAAACAGTGCTGAAAGAGAGTACCTAATAGCTTACGGACAGTGTCTGCAACAGGAAATCGAAGAGGCAGAAAAAGAGGCAAAGTTTTCGGTTAGAGAAAGCTGGATTGCCATGGGAATTCTTGAAAATGCTAGAAAAATAGATAAGGCAGAAATCGTATGCCTACACGTATCAAGCCCAGAACATGTTAATGGCGTCAAAAAACTATTAGAATCGGTGGATGTGGACGTGGAAACCATACAACCTACTAAAAAATTGGCCTTCACAAAGGAGAAAGCGTCGATGGCGGAAATTGAGGATCTGCTTAAGTCCATGCAGATTCAAGTTAAACCCGTTATTAAAACGTCCCCTGAAGAGGCGCCTTACATTCTCTTCTTCTTGGACACGGATAAAAGAGCCAGCCCCTTCGACATTTGCATGGCTTATGATGCAGGATTCAATGTGGTTGTGCCCTACGAGAACGTAACTCCAGAAGAAGCCAAAAGAATCGTGCAGGACGCCATTTTCTCCAGAGATCCGAAAGGAGTTAAGCGTACATGTTTCCTCATCGGCGGTAAAGACATGGAAAAAGCTGAAGAAGTTTTAAAGGTTGTACGCGAAACTATGTTTCCACCATTTCAAGCCAACACCATAATCGATCCAGCTGGCGCGTATACAACAGCCACAGCAATGGTGGCTAAAGTTGAAGATGCAATAACAAAGGCCAAACTTGGAAACCTAAAAGACAAGCGGGTTGCAGTTTTCGGCACGGGTGCTGTCGGTAGGGTTGCCGCGATTTTGTTGGCTAAGCTTGGCTGCCAAGTCACCATCGTGAGTCCAAACCCTGATAGAAAAGATGGAGACGAATATGTTGCAAAACTGTCTAGTTTGCTTCGCGAGAAATATGGAGTAGAAGTTAAAGGCATCTTTGCCCCGACACCAGAGAAGAAAGTTGAAATCATAAACAACTCCGACGTTATATTGTGCGCAGGAGTCGCAGGAGTTCGCTTGGTAACAAAGGATATGCTTAACCAAGTCAAATTCGTTAAGGTGATAGCGGACGTCAATGCAGTTCCCCCCTTGGGCGTAGAAGGAATGAAACTTGACGATGACATGAGAGAATTCGCTCCCGGCATTTTCGGCATAGGCCCACTAACCATTGGAAGGCTCAAATACAAGCTTGAACGCGAAATCCTAAAGGAAGCTAGAAGGAACGGTAAAGGGACAGTCTACAACTACAACTATGCAATGGAGCTGGCACGGAGAATACTGAGAGGCGAAATTTCAGCGTCAAAAATCGCCGTAACTGTAAGCTATCCATCAAAGGAAAAGAAAAGCTAGATAGGACTACCTAGTCAGGCGGCTTAAAAGACTGATGGATTGTAATCTCTGCTATGTCTGCGGAGTATTCAGCTATGCGCTGAATGCTGTCTCTGATCGAACAGCTAGCACAGATAACCTCTGTATCTTTCTCCTTTAAGAAGGCTAGAGACGCAATTTCTCTGTCTAATTTTTCTATAATAGCCTTATTTTCAATGACTTCGTTGGCGCTTTTAACATCTTTTGCGAAGAAAGTGTTTACTGCCTTATTGTAAAGAGCTAATGCATCACATCCAGCTGAAAACATTTTTTCAAGCAATGGTTCTGAGAAATTTTTTCCAGCTCCATTCAACATAACCACATGTTTGGCAACATTCGCAGCTTGATCTGAAATTTGTTCTATGCGATGGATTAAAGTCTGATAGTCTAAACATTCAATGGGCTCCACGCCAAGCTGGTTAGCTAACGTGGAGTCAATGATTGCCCTACGTATAAGCCTCAAGAGGAAATATGAGAAATGGTCTACTTCATCATCTATTATGTAAGTGGATTTTGCAAGGGCGGCATCTTGATTTTTTAGGGCGTTAAAGGCGTCTCGACACATAGAGCTTGATATTTTATACATTCTATTGATTCCAGTTTCAATTGAGGCTTTAGATTCGTCTATAAGAGTTGCAATCTGCACCTCTTTTGTGTCTGCTTCCATTATTCGCATGTAAAGCATTTGCGCTATCCGGCGAATGGCCTTCTGCTGTGGCACTGTGAAAAACTTGTCTGAAACCAGTTTGATTTGGGAGTAACCATTAAGATAACATGCAACGATGCTTCGAACAATGTAGGAGATATCCCTATCCGATTCGATGTGAAGCGTTATTTTGGCTGGCTCTCGCTCTTTGCGCGCACCCGGAAAAATGACTAGGGAACGGTCCCTGTTCATTGCTATGGAAACAACATCTCCTTGTTTTAACTCATTTAGCTCCGTCCAATATTTTGGAAGTGAAATAACCAGCGAAGAACGTCCGAGAGACATTATTTTGCGCTGTTCCAAACGCCTTCACCTTCCAAACATTCAGATGAATATATACTCCCATAGATTGTATATGTGTTTTAACTCAAATGGTTTAAATATTCCTTCCTGTTAAATCCAAATGATTGTCATCTGGGAGAGTGGAAAAAGTTGACAGAAGTTGTTGAGAAAGGCCTTAAAAAAATAGGCATAACTGTGTCAAAGCCGGTACTAGCTATCCTATGCATAATCTTCGGCATTCTTATTATAATCATACCAGCTCTTGTTGGAATTATACTTGGCATATTCCTCATAATCGAAGGTGTCTTACTACTGACGGAACATCTGGAACTTAAAAAGCAGCAATCACCACAACAACAATCTCAGCCGCAATAACCTCCGTTTTTATTTTTTACTCACTGCAGCAAAATTTTATGACAGTGGTTGTTTGAGGCTTAACATCTTCTTCAGACCTAGCAGCAATGGAGCACCAGCAATAAGTGTTGTGATGCTTACAAGACAATCTTCTATGTATGAACCTACCGCTCCTGGAATAAACCATTCGTAGGCTAAGACATCATACGTGAGGCCTAAAACCTCATAGTACCTGCATGGAACGAGTAAGAAAACTCTTGTCATAGAGTCTGCAACAGTGCTTACAAAAGCAATTATTAATAAAGCAACCGTAAACTTTTTGGTTTGCTCCTTCCAAACCCACTTACCCATTTTTGAGGCTGGATAAACAATTACGAAAGCCGCTAAAAGATCCAAAACTGTCCATAAGGGAAGCATTCTTCCGTAAGGATGAAGGAAGTAAGCACCCAACATTACGCCATAAACAAGTTGCACTTCTTTCCACCTTCCTTTTGCTAAAAAGCCGGCGGCTGCAACCCCTATTGGTTCAGCAATCAGACCAAACATCCACCAGATGCTTGGTTTAATTAACCTTGCAATTCCGCTTCCAATCAAGGCTGAAACAAACCCAATTGAAGGCCCCAGCACAATGCCCTCGATGGGCATTAGATATATAACAAAGCTTCGCCAAGGGCCTTCTGGCAGATATAAAACGGCATGTAAGGCTGCAAAGATAGCGGTTAAAGCAATTCTCTGTGTTGTACGCATCTCCAATTAACCTTCCGTTTTAATAGGCTTCAATATTCTGCGGCTTTAAATAACCTTTACTATACATTGATTTTATTAAGCCATTAACAGTTGGGTTACGAGTATTATCACCGCTGTTAAAGCGCCTACAGCAAGCATTGCTACACCGTAAAGCAAACCGTTTTCTTTTGCTATTCTGCCCAAGTATATGCCTAGAAGAAACAGTGTGGTCATGGAAAGCATCAAAGAGAACACATAAGCATTAAAAATTGTTATAAGCTTCGTGGATGCAAGGATGAAGGGTGAAAGCGGGATTGCCGCTGTGATGGCTGGTGATAAACCCTCTATTAAGGCTACATAAATTACAACGAAGCGGGCGGCCTTGTAATGTAGGGGGTCTACACGATTTTTTGTGACTTCTTCCATCTCTTTTAGGTGACGTTCTCTCTCAGCTTTTTCAGCCATTAATGCGCCGAAGAACCCTGAAACTCCCATAGCGAGACATGCGCCGAAACCCGCCAAAAGGATGAGTTCCGGTTTTGAAACTCTTGCTATCCATGAGCCTAAAACTATGCCGAAAACGGTCATGGCTCCGTCGAAACCGTTCATGATAAAGTATCTTCTGGCTATTCCGCTGGCCTTTGTAACATGGAGGTAAATCCTAATTTTCTTGGAGACCCTTTTAAGGAAACTTTCCAATTGTTGATTTTTCACCCTTAAAGGCAAGCAGTTAAACCTATAATTCAGTGCAGTTTTATTAATACCAAAGATGTTAATATAAAGTTTTAGAATGTCCTTTCCATATTTAGGGGGAGAAACGTGTGGCTGTTGTTGAAACTCTGGAAAAACTTTCAAACGCTTGCGGAGTGGCTGGAAGGGAAGACGAAGTTAGAAAAATAATGAGGGATTTGCTGAAGCCATATGTGGATGAGATTTCGGAAGACAAGCTTGGAAATGTAATAGGCATAAAAAAGGGCGAGAAGAACGCGCCGAAAGTCATGCTGGCCGCCCACATGGATGAAATTGGGCTTTTCGTGAAAACAATCTCCAAAGACGGCTTTTTACAATTCACGAAGATAGGCGGGATAGACGACCGCATTTTGCTGGCGCAAAAAGTGATAGTTCATACAGAGAAAGGCCCGTTACGTGGGGTTGTTGGCTCTAAACCACCACACATACAGAAGGAGGAGGAACGCAAAAAAGTGTTAACTTACGATGAGCTTTTCATAGACATCGGTGCAGAAAATCAGGAAGAAGCCAAAAAGATGGGCGTAAAAATAGGCGACCCCGTGAGCTTTGAAGTAACATTTGCTAAATTGGGGAGCGACGTTGTTATGGGGAAGGCTTTCGACGACCGTGTGGGCTGTGCGGTTATGGTTGAAACTATGAAAATGTTGAAGGAAACAGAATGCACCATCTACGCCGTTGGAACAGTGCAGGAAGAAGTTGGTCTGAGAGGAGCCACAGTGGCTGCCTTCGGCATATACCCAGATGTTGGAATAGCTATCGACGTGACAGTGGCCGGCGACGTCCCGGGCGTAAAAGAGGTGGAAGCCCCAATAAAGTTGCGTAAAGGTCCAGCAATAGAAATTTCAGATATGGGGTTGATTACGCATCCAAAAGTTCTGCGGCTTTTAGTAGAGGCCGCTGAAAAAAATGATATCCCCTATCAGCTTGAGACGGGGTTGCCTGGTTCAACCGACGCTGCCCGCATAGCACTAACAAGAGAGGGGGTTCCAAGCGGAGTTATATCGGTACCCACACGTTACATTCATAGCCCAACATCCATTGCAAGCATAAAAGATTTAGAAAACACCATAAGACTAACAGTGGCCGCTGTAGAGAAAATTCCAAAGTATTTCTAAGCAAGCCGCGTTCCTTCCGATTTTTATTTCAATTAACATTTTGCTTTTGCAGAGAGGAACTACTGTTGCCAGCGACGAATAATAATTGGTGAACTGATCTCCTATGCTTTTTACTGGAAGGTTTCGGACAAACAGGTTTAAATGGTTTAATTTTATAATCTTAGAGAGAGCTATGAAGGATGGAAAAGGCTACACTTTCTTGGAACATATGGCGGACGCATATATAGCAGCCTACGGACAGGACTTGACTGAGGCTTTTGAAAATGCTGCTGTTGCCATGTTTGACGTTATGACTGATGTGGAAAAAGTGAAACCGCAAATTGAAGATTACATTGAGGTTTCAGCCGGTGATGAATACGCCCTACTCTATAATTGGCTTGAGTCGCTTCTCGTCAAGGCGGAAGTCGACGGCATGCTTTACTCAAGGTTTAAAATCTTAGAATTAAGCAGGAGCGACGGCATTTTCAGAATTAAAGCCAAGATTTTGGGTGAAAAATTTAACCCTGAAAAACACGTGCAGAAGGTTGGTGTTAAAGCCGTTACTTATCATCAAATGGAAATCATAAAAGGGAAGGATAAAGTTACTGTAAAATTTATTCTTGACATTTAAGCAAGGTTCAGCCTCTTCAAACCCTTCAATATTTCTTCAACGACAGCTTCTGGTGGAGTTTCAAGCTTTTCGCATTTAGCTTCCACAAACGGCACGCCTCTACCTTTATAATAATCTAGGAGCGGCTGTGTTTGTTTCTCGTAGACTTCTATGCGTTTTTTAATAACTTCCGGAGTGTCGTCTGAACGTTGATATAAAGGGCCACCGCACTTGTCGCATATCATGTCCTTTTTCGGTTTTAGGAATAAGAGGTTGTATATCGCACCGCAGTTTTGGCATATGCGCCTCGAAGATAAGCGCTCAACAATTATCCATTCTGGCACGATAAGATGTATTATCGCGTCTATCTTGGCGATTTTGTCTAGAGCTTCGGCCTGCCAGACTGTTCTGGGGTAACCGTCAAGGATGAAACCCTTGTCCTTGGGGATTTTGGATAGGTTTTGTTTTAAAACCTCTAGGGTTATGTCATCTGGAACGAGCAAACCTTTTTCCACATACTCTCTGACTTTTCTACCAATAGGCGTGTTTGCTTTTATCATGTCTCTAAAAAGGTCTCCTGTAGCAATAACTTCAACTTTAAGCCTCTCTCTAAGCCTTGAAGCATATGTCCCCTTCCCAGATCCCGGCGCACCAAAGATTATGAGGTTAACCATACCTTTTCCGCCCTTTAGAGAACTCTATCTGTAAAGGCGTCCTTATTTTTTAAACATTACTGTAACCATTCCTCTGCTTGAAGAGAATGGTGGACATTTTCAATTTCGACTTAACTTTTAGTTAAATCGTTTATGAATTCAACATTAAAACAGCACGTCCAATGCAGAAGCGATTTGCTCCGTCTAAAAGGTGAAAGAGAGAAAAATTGGGAGGAGATTTCGGCTAGGTTGGTTGTGGTTGCTGGGGTTGCTGGGGTTTCTCCGGAGGTTTCCATGTTAGACCTAATATACTTCCAACAAGGCCTAGAATGAAGCCTATGAAGAAACCTCCGCCGCTTACAAGTAGACTTAGGATTGAGAAAATGAGCACGATGATTGAGCCTGTTTTTACTCTTTCTCGTTCTCCGCTGTTTATCATGACGGCGCCAATTATCACGATTATTCCAAATATGAATCCAAGAATTCCCATGATCATTATTAAGCCTCCAAGCCATCCAAAGCCCGGAACCATTCCGACTATTGCTCCGCCGATTATGGCAACTATTGCACTAAATATTCCGCTTAACAGTATTAGGATGCCTGCAACCAGTGAAAGAGCAAAAGCAGCTGTCGGCTTTTCACCCATACTCCTCACCATGCCAATTCTTGGCGGATTAAATCTTTCTAGGATTGTATAGATAAAACTTGCCATCAAATCACTCAACGAACGCCAACATCGACAACTCATTGACTTGTGAAACTTGCCAAAAATGTTTAAAGCTAGTGTCTGCCATCTAAAACTTCACTTAGGACGAAAAGGAGCTTAGAAAATGACCGTGGTAAAGGTTGATAAGCATATCTGTATGGTTGATGTTGAAGTTGCTGGTGTGCGGAATTTTGTTGCCAGCTACATTTTGAGAGGTGAAAAGACGGCAATTGTTGAGACCGGCCCAATATCCTCAGTTCATAACCTCCTTCACTCTTTGGAGGAGTTAAACATCAAGGCCGATGAAGTATCATATGTTGCTGTCTCCCACATACATATAGATCACGCTGGAGGAGTTGGACCTGTGCTTAGACGTTTTCCAAAAGCAAAACTGGTGGTGCACGAACGCGGGGTACCTCACCTTATAAATCCTGAAAAGCTTTGGCAACAAACACGATTTGTTCTTGGACTTGTAGCTGAAGCTTATGGTAAACCCGAACCAGTTCCCCCCGACAGAATAATGGAGGCGCAAGATGGCATGGTGCTAGACGTTGGAGGCGGTGTCGCCCTTAAAGTTCTGGAAACTGTTGGGCATGCCCCGCACCATTTAAGCTATTATGAGCCTTTAAGCAACAGTATTTTCACCGGCGACGCTGCCGGAATGTATCTAAACGATATTGACATCGTTGTTCCAACAACCCCAGCGCCTTTCCGTTTGGACATGGCGCTGGCTTCTCTGGAGAAAATGGCGGACTTGAATCCCTCAACCCTGTATTACACGCACTTTGGCAAAGCAGGAAACGCCTTGGAAAAACTTCAAGCTTATGCTAAACAGCTTAGGCTTTGGGCTAGTATTGCAAAAGAAGCTTTGGAAAGAGGTCAGAGCCTAGACATGATACGCCAAAAAATTATTGAACGTGATGAAACTGTCAAAAAAGCCCTTGAATATGCGAAAGTACATAGGGTTTTTAGTGAAACCGCTTTTGCTGTAAGTGTGTCTGGAATTTTTGAGTACGTTAAAAACTTTGGAATATCCCTATAATTTGTTGGTATGCGCAGATATTCCTTATATTTGGCTTTCTCTCTTAATCGGTTAGGGTGAAACTAATGGGTGAAGAAGGAGAAGGTCGACCACCGTCTGAAAAAGTTCCTCTCGAAAAAATTGACGACTACACTTGGCGCATTCCAAAATATAAGCCTGGAATGAAAGTCCCGGGGATTATTTTTGCTAACAAGGAATTATTAGAGAAAATGCAGACAGATAGAACCCTTGAACAGTGCGCTAATGTCGCCCATTTACCCGGAATATACAAGTACTCCATAACGTTGCCCGACGGTCATGAGGGGTACGGTTTTCCAATTGGCGGCGTAGCTGCGACAGACTATGAGGAAGGCGTCATAAGTCCGGGTGGTGTAGGCTACGACATTAACTGTGGTGTCCGTCTCTTGATAACAAACCTTTCAGAACAGGACATCAGGCCAAAGCTTGCTCAGTTGGCAAACGCCATTTTCGAAAATGTTCCATGTGGTTTAGGAAGCCGACGTAAAGACTTCAAAGTGACAATCCATGATTTGGACAGGCTTGCTATGGAAGGTGTTCAATGGGCCATAGACCAAGGACTCGGATGGGACGAGGATGCTGAACACTGTGAAGAGAGGGGGTGCATGAAGAATGCTAATCCAGACAAGGTTTCAACAAACGCTAAAAACCGTGGACTGCCACAAATAGGCACTTTGGGCTCTGGAAATCATTTCCTTGAAATCCAAAAAGTTGACAAAATCTACGACCCAAGAACCGCCAAAGCCTTTGGAATAGAACATGAAGGCCAAGTGACTGTAATGATTCACTGTGGTTCAAGGGGTTTCGGCCACCAAATCTGCTCGGATTATTTGAGGGTTATGGAACGCGCCGTCCACAAATACAAAATTGTCCTTCCCGACCGGGAGTTGGCATGCGCCCCTGGAACCAGCAATGAGGCTGAAGACTATTATGAGGCCATGGCTTGCGCCGTAAACTACGCCTTTGTGAACCGTCAAGCCATAATGCACTGGGTTAGGCAAAGTTTTCAGCAAGTTTTCAAAGAAGATCCGGAAAAGTTTGGCTTAAAACTGTTGTATGACGTTGCTCACAATATTGCCAAAATCGAAATTCACAAGGTTAACGGTGAACAAAAGAAGGTTTGGGTTCACCGGAAAGGTGCCACAAGAGCTTTTCCACCTGGGCATCCAGAAATTCCAGCGGACTATAGAAGCGTGGGTCAGCCCGTAATAATCCCGGGAAGTATGGGAACAAGCTCGTGGCTTTTAGTGGGTACCCCAAAGGCTATGGAGATAAGCTTTGGCTCTACAGCTCATGGCGCTGGAAGAATGTTGAGTCGCGCTGCAGCTAAACGAAGGTTCTTCGGTGGAGACGTTAAACGAAGCCTAGAACAGAGGGGTATAGCCGTTCGGGCGGCAAGCGCCGTGGTATTAGCGGAAGAAGCGGATCCAGCATACAAAAACGTGGACATCGTTGCGGACGTAAGCCATAAAGTTGGAATAGCCACAAAAGTTGCCAGACTCGTTCCGCTGGCGGTGGTTAAGGGCTAACACTCACTCTAAAAGTTAGATTTACCTTTTTTCCCGCACATTTAGATTATTGGTGTGAGTTTGGGCATGGTATAACTTTTTGACGTGTCCACTTCGAGGGCATAAAGGTTTGTTCTTGGTTTTATACCGTAGACAAGCACTGTCCCATATTTACGTGTAATTTTTAGATGTACATCTGCGAGTGCGCTGAGAATTTTAGCTACTTGAGGGTAACCTGGCTTGAGAAGAATTATGGCTAAGCCTCCATATTCTCTTATCCATGTGACATCCATTTTCAAGGTAGAAATCGCCGCCTTAACGCCGTAAGTATCTATAAGCGGGTCTATCCCCTATAATGCTTAGCAGTGGCTGCCCTGTTCTCTCCATCAATTCTTGCTTAATCTCCATGTATCTCTTGTAGTCCTCTAAAACATTCTCTCCCTTAAAAGTCAACACGTTTGGTTCTGGCTTAATTCCAGGATGGTCTCTAATACATATTCTCATGAGACTATTTATCTCGTCAACTTTTAAACCATCTTCTTCAGACTTCTTTCTGATAAGGTTGCAGTCTACTCCTCCTGAGGGAATGATGATTACGCCTTTCCCTTGAGCGATAAAGTTTGAAATTGTCGGAGACGCTATGAGCTGGTATTGGAGCCTTGAGACTTGCTTATCAATTTCAATAAGAACTGATGAGCCTCTTGGGTAGCCTCCTCCAAGCATTTCATCGAGGCTAGGCGAGCCTGTGGAATAGAAACAGGCGGTGTCCGGTTGTGGTTGGAACCTTTGCGGATTATTGATCAGCTTGAATTTGAAGGGTGTAAATGCTTTGAAGCCACCTTTAAGCGTGAAAATTAAATTTGTTTCTTGGATTGGTGTTCCCCTCATCTTGAAAAATTCAAGTTCCCTTAGTAATCTTCGTTCCAGAAAGCTTCTTTTGAGAATGATTATGCCATCGGCGACAAATCCTTCGATGCCAAGAACCATGTTATTGCATTCATAGGGGTTCTCTATAACCACTATAGTTGTGCATTCTTGAATTCTACAAATCTTTCCTAGAATGGTGTGTAAAAACACTCTTACTTCATGGGGGTCTTTGAATGCTTGAGCCATAGCGGAAAATGAATCTATAACAAGGCGTTTCGCTCCTAACTCAGATACTTCTTTTAAAAATTTGCTCAATAACCGCTGAGATGCCCTCCTCCTTAACGGTTAAAAGATCTAAAAATTGAAACTTCCCATTTTCCTCAAGCTTTTTAAAATCATAACCGAAACTTTCCATGTTCTCATAAAAGGCTTCTCTGCTTTCAGCAAAACTTACGTAAACACCTTTATCGGCATGATCTACACACCCGTGATAAAGAAATATGGCTGAAAAGACGGTTTTGCCAGCCCAGGGACAACCAGCCAACACAATCAAACTACCCTTTGGAAAGCCCCCCGAGAACAGCGTCGATCCCTTCAATACCAGTAGGGATGAGACGTTTTCTTAAACTGTTTTCGTTAAATGTGTTTTCAATTCTGGGTAGCATTCTAAACCCTATTTTAAGGGATAATTTGCGGTATAATTATAGCATATAGAACGATATAAGATTTTTTACTTAATGCTCTATAACAACAGTAAAAACCACTGCTTGTAAGGCATAAGTTCTTTAGTTCTGTCATAAATATAATATTAAGTTTAAGAACATTGCCTCACCTTGGACAACCGCTAGGCTAAAATGAGGCGTAATCTAAACTCTTACATACACCTTACAAAAGAGTGGTTCAAATTGCCTCTTAAAGATGAATGCAAGCTTTGCGGGCGAGTGCTTCCCATAAGCTATCTTAAGCGTTGTCAACGCTGCGGCAAAACTTTCTGCCTCGACTGTATGGTTCCAGACGTTGCCACAAGCGACGCTGGAAGGCCGTTATGCCTGCACTGTGCAAGGAAAACAGTTTCTCCAAGAACCAAAAACAAGTACGAGGCTCTAACACGTTACCTTCGTTTTAGGGCAACCTTCACCGACACAGTTAGGCTTTCATTCGCCCAAATAGACGGCATAATCGGAGATAATCTGCCCTTGGGGGCTTATCGTTCAACAGAATGGTGGAAGAACACGCCCGACACGGCCCACGCAAAGGCCTGGCTTGATGCTGGATGGAAAGTTGTGGAGGTAAACTTAAAAGAGGCTTACGTGGTCTTCCAGAGAATAAGAACCCGGCAAGTAGCCAAACCTGAAAGAGAGAAGAAAAAAGCTGACCAACAACAGCGGAACCCATTCACACCGCCGCCAGCGCGGGTTTTCACGAAACGAAAACCTTCTAAGACAAAAATAGCAAAACTCTATGCAAGACTAAAAAACATTGAAAAGGCCAGGGCAGCCCAACCCAAACTTCGTGGAAGCTTTAAGCCGAAACCAGCCCATGAAAAACGACTGTTGAAACCGAAAAGCGAATAAGATAAAAATTTACCTAACCACTATAGCGTATCAGAGAGTAGCTAATAAAAAGGCGCGGCCGTCGTCTAGTCTGGTTAGGACACAGTCGCCGAAACAGCGGTGGAAGCCTTCCAAGCCTGCGATCCCGGGTTCAAATCCCGGCGGCCGCACCAGTACCTCTAGTTCTGGTGCGCTTTCCATGCCCCCGATTTTAAAGTCTACAAGCTCCTTTGTAGTTGAGATGTACGATATACATGATTACCATAAGAGGGTTGAGAGTGCTAAGCGAAGGCTGAGGAGCCTGCCATATTCGGAGCTGTTGTTGGACTTCATCGATCACTTGCAAGCCTTAGGTCTATCTAAAGGTAGGATTGCGAAGTATGCCAATCACCTGTGCACCCTATTTAAGGCATGCCCATTTGATCCTCGCCACGCCTCGAGGAAGAGCGTTGAACGGGTTATTGCGTGGATAGAGAGTCAGCCGTATAAAACTTCGACTAAGGATGACTTGAGGCTTGTTGTGAGGAAGGTTGTTCAATATGCTAAATGTGGGAGTTGTGCTAAGAAAACGCCTGTACCTCCTGAAGTAGCGTGGTTCAGCGTTAGAAGCAGAGACGATAAGGATTCAAGGGTTAGGCCTGAATCGCTGCTAACGATTGATGAGGTGAAGGCGATGATGGCTGCTGCTGAGAACGAACGCGACAGAGCCATGATATCGATCCTTTTCGAGGCAGCCCTCAGGCCTAGTGAACTGTTGTCCATGAAGGTTGGAAGCGTATCCTTCAACAGCCAATACTGCCTCATAACAGCTGTTGGCAAAACAGGGTTAAAGCGCATACCGCTTGTCGCAAGCTTCAAACCCTTGCTGGAATGGCTGCAGAAGCACCCGCTGAAAGGCGACGTCAACGCCCCATTGTGGGTTGCGCTTGGAAACAACTCGAAGAATGGTAAGGTAAGCTATTATTACCTGAGGAAGCTCATTAAAAAATTGGCGGAAAAGGCTGGTGTGAAAAAAGATGTTTGGCCGTACCTTTTCCGCCACACAACACTCACAAACCTCGCTAAGGTATTTACGGAATCGAGGCTTGAGCACTTCGCCGGATGGGTTCAGGGATCCCGCATGGCAAGGCGGTACGTCCACTTCTCAGCAAGAGACATTGAGGATGCCGTGCTGGAACTGCATGGAATAAGGAAGAAGGACGAGACGGACGGTGTATTAAGGGCTGTGGAATGTCCACGATGTAGAGAAAGAAATTCGCCCGACAGCGTCCGATGCAGCTTCTGCGGCTACATTCTAGACGCAAGGCTAGCATTTGAAACGGAAGAAAAAAGGGTGGAAAGGTTGGAGGATATCCTCAAGCGCTTGGAGAGGCTTGAGCAGATGGTTTATTCTTTTCTAGGCGGGAAAGGCGAACCTCTTCAGCAACAATAGCTTTGATCCCCTGAATTTCCATGAGCATCCTTTCAAGGTCTGTTCTTTTTACTAGAACGTACTCGTCGCTTGCCACATTGACACCAAGAGCTTAGACCGTCTAAACTTAAAAAATGTGGGTATGAAAGCATAACGAAGTTACAGCGACGGATGGTCATAAATGTAGTAGGTTACTGAAGAGTATTAGATTTTGCCTTCCTTATGTAAGCCTTCGTAGACCAACGCCCAGAATAATATTTGGCCCTTTACTTGTGCAGGTTCGTTAATTTTGCTTAAATCTAAACTGAGGATGAAGGTCAATTTATCGGTTTGAGCAACTCTTTCTCTAAATTCTTTATCCTTAAATAGGCGTTCTAAAAGTTCCAGAGCCGCTTTTCCAACGGCTTCTTCTTCTGTAGCTGATTGTGGCTTTGGGTAAATAGCGATGTCCATTCCCTCGACAAGGGATTCGGCATAGCCTTCTATTTTCTGCAAAATTTCTTTGGACATGGGGATGATGAAGCCCAATGTTGCAGAGGCCGCCAAATATTGAGCGTAAGCCTTAGCGAAAGATTCTTCCAATAATGGAGCCATGTATTTAAGCGTTTTACAACGTTCCCTAAGCAACGTTCTGAATACATCTAGTCCAGCGGATCCGGTTTGCCCTGCAGACGCAACCCTTCTAAGTTCTTCATAAACTTTTAATCCCTCTTCGGAAAGCCTTAGCATACGAGTCCTTGGAAAACCTCCCCTTCTTTGTAAAATTAATTTGAGCCCAATAAGCTTCTCCAAATGTGTGTAAGCAGACTGCCGGGACAAACCAGCCTTTTTAATCATCTCTGAAACACTAACTTCTCCATCACCTATCGCTAAAATGATCTTTCGATCCACATCATCAAGACTTATAACGTCGAACACCTTTCACATCACCTATTGTACAGATATTAGACAACAGTAACACTTATATCTTTTCTTCAGTTATACTGATATTAGACAACAGTAAATCTGGGATGAGCAGAACAATGTCGGCTTTAATAAATTTTCGAAGGATTTTTAAGTTTCGTATGATACGGACTGCCTTGGCTGTTCATATCATACGTTCCTTAAAAAGCTGTCGCAATTTAATTATGGCAGTCGCACTAACATCATACTTGCTTCTTTTTGTCACTCTAACATCATACTTTCATGAGATTACCACTTGTTGTATCGCACCGACATCATACCTACTGTTCCTAGCCTTTCAGTTGACGATCGATAAGTTTTATCAGGCAAATCCATTTGGTAAGGAGTTTTGGGTTGAGGAGTTTGGCGGCAATGGGCCTCGTGTAGCCGCGTACCTGAGAGTTAGCACGAGTAAACAGGCTAAAGAGGGGTTAAGTCTCGAGGTTCAAAAAGAGAGGCTTGAAGCTATTAAGGAGAAGCATAAGCCATCCAAAATCTACTGGTTTATTGATCCCGGTGTGAGCGGAGAGGACTTTGACAACAGGAAAATTAAGGAAATAATGGAACTGCGGGAGAAGAAGGAAATTGATGAGCTCTGGGTTACACATGTAGACAGAATAGGAAGAGAGTGCGAAGATTCGCTATTCTTCTTCCTTAGATTCTGCAAGGATGGTGGCTTGATCCGCACGCCGGACAGAACCTATGGCACCAAGGATCTAGCCGACATAATGCTTTTCGTCATGGAAAGCTATGTGGCAGAGAGTGAAAACAAACGCAGGGCTGAGCGTGCTAATGCTAGCAAGATCCAGAATTTCAAAAAAAAGAAATGGAATAAACCCATTCCGCTAGGCTATCGCAGAAGTGGCGATGGCTGGATAGAGAAAATTCCAGGATATGGCCCAATAATTCAAGACATTTTTGATCTCTTCATTAAGTATAAGTCGTATAGCAGGGTAGCAAAGGAAATCACCAATAAATATAATGCGGTGCTAAATAGGCCCCTAAGTAGGGATGTGATTAAGCGAGTGCTCTCTGATCCAGTATACGTCGGTCACCCCTCATTTTTAGGTGAAACTGTAATTGACGGGTCCTTACGCTATATTGATGATGCAACATTTGAAAAATGTAGGTCTTTTATGCACGATAACAGTAGCAATATAAATGGCTCGGTACAGCAGAAAAGCAGTACATTAGCACAACTAACACAAGTATATGATGTCTCGCTTTTAGATTTCATAGATGAAGTTGCAGAGCTTCATCATAGGAGATGCGGTGGCATTCTGACTAGAAATGGTTCTAGATTTGAGAATTCAACCCTGCAGCAAGTCTATAAATGTAATAAGTGCAATGCTCAATTTAGGATACCGACAAAACGAATGCTGGAAAAACTCAGCGAGCAAAACAGGATCCAGTCAACAAATCTTATTCCACAAACCCAGCAATCATCAAAGCAACGGACGGAACAACAACCCAAAAGAAGCGTTCAAACCTCTCTATTTGATTATAGTGCCTCCCCCACCTGGGGGTAATTTCTATATCATTAAGACAACCTGCAGTTTTTTGATAATATCCTTATATGTGGATCTAACGGTTGCATCCGTTATTCCTGCAACGTTTGCTATTTCCCTTTGGGTTATCCTATTACCGATTATTGTCGAAGATATGTAAATAGACGCTGCAGCTAAGCTTGAGGGAGCAGCTTTCACTTGCACACAATCTTTTGCGGTCACAGCTATCTTCTTTGCTATATCTGTTACGCTTGCATTTAGTGCTAACCTATCGCAGATGCGTGCAACATACCCCTCGATTGACGGGTACTTTGCATTATATCCAAGTTTATCTAGGATGAACCTGTAGCACTTGAAGATCCTATTTGATTTAATCCTAGTGGTTCTGGCTATTTCGCGTAATCCGCACGCCTTTCCAGTCCTCTTACTGGCCGCATACACTATCGCCGCACTCAGAACCTTAATGTTCTTACCCTTAAACGTACACTTCTTAGCAACGTCCTCATAGATATCTATGGCAGTCTCTACAACATCATCGCCTAAGTCCAGCTTTCCCGCCACATTAATTATTGACGCTATAGTCCGTGCCATGTTTTCTTCCACAGAATCCGAAAACCCGAGAAAATCGATGAAGGCCTTTATGTCCATGCAGTCTGGCAGAATGTGCTGCTCGCCCCTCTTCCTCATCCTGCCTCTTCTAGGCTGATCATTTTCTACCTGGCCTGCTTGGTCTATTACGAGACCGCAATCAGCGCAAACGGGGTGCTTCTCAATAAACTGTATGGCGCTGGCCCCACAGTACGGGCACTTATACTTGTCTACCTGCTCTTTCACCACGACTTGCGTCTGCATTCTCTAATCACCTCCAAGACCTAGAACTCCAACTTTTCTAAGAGTCTCACGAACCTTCTGGATGAACCTCTCGACCTTCGCAGCCTTTCTATCCGGGGGCATGGGAGGCCTCTTCCCCTCTCCTCTTCTAAACCTTAGCCTAACATGTTGTGCTCTATCAAACAGGTCCTTATCGATTATAGCGTATTCAGCAACATGCTGGTTTATGCCGGCAACTCTATAATTCCCCACGTATAGCCCGTTTGTTAATATGTCTCTCACAGTCCTCGCAGTCCACTCGCCACCCCTCTTAGTTTTAACACCTTCCGCGTTCAATCGGTAGGCAACCTGCGCCATGGATTCTTCCTCAAGATACATCTTGAATATCCTTCGCACAAGCTCGGCCTCTTCAGCGTTTACCACTAGCCTACCATCCTCCGCTTTATCGTAGCCTAGAGGTGGATGCGGGTTAGGCCACTTTAGCTCCCGCGCTAGGGCGTGTAGGCCGAGCCTCGCTCGCTCGCCAATAAGCTCCCTCTCCAGCTCGGCAACAGACGCTATATTCCTAAAATTGAACCTTCCAACAGGCGTTGTTGTGTCGATGAACTCTGTGACGCTACATAATCCAACACCCCAGCTTCTCAGCATACGTTCAATGTTAACTAAGTCCACCAATGACCTGCAGAATCGATCGAGCTTCCAGAAGACTATGACGTCTATTTCGCCTTTCTCTGCCTTCTCAAGCATAAGCTGGAACTTCGGCCTCTCAACGGTTCCACCACTCTGGCACTCATCAATGAAAACATAGCGAACAATCCAGTTCCTCCGACGGCAGTAATCCCAGCACTGGGCAACCTGTCCCTCAATGCTATAGTTGCACTTCTGATTCGCGGATGATGTCCTCGCATATATTGCTGCAAACAGAGGTCTTCTTGCATCCTCTTTGTTCATATTACTCCTCCATGAGTCCATTCGTGCAAAAATGTGGCAACATCCTCAGGTGCTGGTCTCAATCTCTCGCCTCTCGTCGCACAGGATTCTATCTAACTGGTTTTGCATGTAAATGATGCTGCACTATTTGTCGGACTGTTCTCACGATTTTCGGGAGGGATTTTTGCATGGAATCAAAGTAAGAGTCCAAAACATTCTGCGCGTCAACGATACAGGTTCCCATGCTTCGTGTGGGGTTATGTCTACATTCCTCATTTTTGCTGTTGAGGATATCTATGCCACGCCTTATCGCCGCGATTAAACAAAGCTCAAGTATGGAGTGATGCTTGTTTGGATCTATCACTAAAACCTGGTTTGGTATTACCCGCCAAATGACGCAAATGGAGTTTGGCCTTTCCAGCCAGTATCTAATGAGCTGGCTGTACGAGAACCCTCTGCCAGTTTTCACCTCAATAATGATTTCGAGATCTTCTATCTCAACTAAAACGCCTGTCATTGTAGGTTTAACAGTTACGTCAGGCCTGCCGAAAACGCCGTCCACCTCTTGCTCAATCTCGAGGTTTAAGCATCCTGCCTCAAACGTTTGCCGCAGAGCTTCAACTAGTAGCCCTACAGCTAACAAATGGTTCTGAACGTAAAGCGCGTCCGCCCTGTCGTCAGCCTCTGGATGTTGTAAAGCTTTCCTGATGCAGCCTCGACAAGAATATTTTAGCAGCGTGTCCAGCACGAAGGCTTTTCTAGGCTTTCCAGAAGGCGTTAGAAGTCCATACTTTATGGCTACGTTGTTGCAAATATTATCCAGCCAAATTCTTAATTGTTCGAAGGATAGCTTTTGATCCTGCAAGGCTAAGAGTTTGGGAGTTTCGTCCAGTCGACTCAATGTTTCGTCCTCCTAAGTGACGTAGCCTAAGCCTTCCCATCCACAACTTTGTTGTATGTCATCCTTGTCGTCGGACGCGCTGTCTTGGCGCTGGCTTAACATTATACGCTTAATCATTTCTGTGTAGGCGTTATCGCGCAGATGCGTCCAAACCCTCAGCTCTCCGTCGACAAGAAACATTCTACGGGTAATGCCAAAGATTCCCCCAGCCTTGTCAAGCAGGCTTATGGGTATTGCTATAGCAACATCACCGTCCTCTCCCAAAGCCCTCTGAACAGCTTCAACAGCATCTGACAATCCAACCGGATCAAGTCCGCCAACCTTATTAACACATATAACCGCCAAACATTCCCCAAGCTCATCCTCAGCAAACACATGAACCCTCACTTTCCTCCCAAAGGCTTCAAACACTTTATCAAGAAATACCTTGTTAAATCCCTCCGACCTAAGCTCCAAAGCAATAGACAATTTAAGCTGGTTCATGTTTAGCGAGGAAATTACATTGTAATCTTGCGTGCCATGGAGCTTTGCGACAGTAGTTTTAAATTTGTTCTCTGTTTCTCTCAACACATCTCACGTCCATGTAATCCATGTTATCCATAGATTACATAAGAACATATAAACTTTTCTATGGAAAACATTAAATATATGCATTCCATAATAGCATCAAAAATTAAGAGGCTGTGTAACATTGCCTGGAAAAAGAACATCAATACAGATTTATGAAAGCACCAGAGAGGAACTTGTAAAAATTAGAGGAGCCCTTGAATCAGAAAATGGAAAGCCCAGGAGCTTGGAAGACGTTATACTCGAACTCATAGAGTATTGGAAAAAAGGACACAAAATGCGCCGTTCAATTTGACTTAGCAGTGGGACTTTAATTAGCTTATCAGGCCGGGTCTTGACGTAGAGCTTAAGAACTGATACGCCAAAAACCCTAAGTTCTAATAAAAGTTGGTCTATAAAAAGACAAGGAATGCCTTTAGACGTTACTAACAGAAATTCTATAGATTTCTTTAAAAAGTTGAAGGCATTTATAGTATTGTTCAAACATCTTTATTGTCTGAATCTATGAAAATGGCAAGAGTTTTAAAGTGAATTTGCGCATAATTTAATGCCTCGCTATCATTGGAGGATTTATTATTGGGAGAAGGGGAGCGACTTTCAGTTTCAGCTTTGGTCTTAGCTGCGGGAGAGGGAAGTAGGCTTAGAGATTGCGCAGAGTCGAAGCCCCTTCTTCAAGTTGCAGGGGTACCTTTGATTGGTAGGGTTCTTCGAGGCCTTAAGGAAGCTGGAGTACAGAAAGTATGGATAGCTATTGGTTATAAAGGAGATCTGGTTCGTCAGAAAATCGGCGACAATTATGCAGGACTTGAAATTTATTATATAGTAGTTGAAAACTGGAAAAAGGGCAACCTTTACTCCTTACTGGCCGCAGAAGAAGTTTTTAAACATAATTTCTTGCTCTGCATGAGCGATCATGTTTTCGATCCAGAAATTCCTAAAAAACTTGTTAGAAGCAAAATTGACAGTGCTGTTGTTTTGGCTGTTGAGAAAGTGCCAGAGGACCACACAAAAGTTCTTGAAAAAGATGGCTTAATCTTCGACATAGGTAAAAAATTTAACCAATCAAACGTTGCAATCGATACTGGGCTTTTCCTCTGTTCCCCAAAAATTTTTGAATATGCAAGACAGGCTGCCAGCAAAGGGATGTCAGAGCTTTCAGACTGCATTAGAATCGCCGCACAGAACGGAGACGCACAAGTTGTTGATGTAACCGGGCACTGGTGGGTGGATGTGGACACAAAAGATGATTTTCATCGCGCGAAAAGGTTAATCGTCGAGAACTCGCAGAAAAGGCGTGGAGCTTCGGATTTTGTGGCTCATTACTTTAACCGACCCATAGAAAACGCCATTCTCTATTACGTTTCGGAGTGGGGGTTCATAACCCCAAATAGACTAACCATACTCACAAACATTCTTGCATGGTTTGTTACATACCTATTTTTGTCTGGCCATTTGGGTTTAGGATCCCTCTTAACATTTGTAGTTGGTATTATCGACGGCTTAGATGGAAAGTTAGCGCGAATACGTGGATGCTCAACAAAACTTGGGCTTATGGAGCATCCATTTGACATGTTATACGAATTTTCATGGTTGATAGCCCTTGCATTGTTCTTAAGCCAAAGTGAGGGCCTGCTTCCCCTAATATATGCTTCCATATCCATCATGTTTATTGCATTCTACAGATTTTGCTATGACCAATTCAGCAGAGCAACCGGCATAAGCTTAGACGTTTATGGAAAGTTCGAACGCGCCTTCAGGAGAATCGCGGGCAGAAGGAACATCTACAACATCTACATCCTTTTAGGCGTCCTCTTAGGAGTGCCACTCCATTCGCTGTTAGCAATAATGGTGCACTCAGCCCTAACCGCTGTAGTATACGCTTATAGGGCTTCTGTGCATTTACATGCTTTAGATAAGAGAACAACTTTATAGGTAAGAATTGAGAAAACTTTGGACTTCACCTATCGGGGGTTATCTCTAGCGTCGAAATTGTTGAATGGGATAAGGATTAAGGAAAAACTGAAAATTGAAAATCCCTACGCTTTTTGTATGGGCCTTGCTCTTTCTTCATTAGCAACAAGCATGTTATCAACGCCTTTACCCGCATTTTTCTCAAAAGATTTAGCTGTTCCATGGATCACTTTTCACGTCTTTTGGGACTTGAGTTTCCTCTGATGGTTTGGTAAAGCTTTCAATTTTAAAACTTTTGTCGAGGTATTCATGGAAGAAAAACCATATTGCGAAAACACCTATGGCTATTCCTACTCCTATGGATAACCCTAATGTTAACGCGTTTTTTACTTGGTCGCTCAGCGCTGTTATATCGATCAACATCGCGGTAATTAATATTAGGACTATGACCATTGCGTAGCTTCTCAGGCGGGTATCAACTTTAACTTTGCTGATGAGCATATTGAAAATCGCGAATATGATAATTGCAATAACGACTATGCTTACAACGCGGGCACCGTAATATATTCCGTTGCTTATTAACTGCAGATATTGCGGGCCTAGGAAAAGGTTAACTAGGCCATAAATGGTGATTAAGACTATGCCTAGGTCGGCTAGGAATATTATGAGGCCATCAAGCGAGAAAGGTAATGTGAAGCCGGTGAACTGTTTAAACATGGCGTCCAATTTTGCGAGTTTCAATAGTTTTCGAAAACCTATGTTCAAAACCTTAATTATCAAGAGGGTTATGACGATAACAATTAAGGCTATGAATATTTTAGGAAGAAGATGTATGGTTTCTGCAGCTACTTGCGCAAGTATTTCTTGCAGTATTTCAAAGAGGTTTTTGTCCGCCAAGGAAGGAGCCTCATTTTAGAGCGTTGTATTATAAATTTTGTTCGCTTATTAAATGTGTCTCTAACCTATTAATATCCATAGAACGCGATAAATTAAATAAAGCGCCACTATGACTAATGAAAGGGCCAATAGTCTTAACGTTGTCAGTATTGTTTCTTTTGAAATTTCAACGCTCATTCTATATCCGGTTAAGCTGGTGTTGTATAAAACTTGTGAATATGTCCTGGCAACGTCTTCGGGAACGACAGCCACTTCTGGAATGATGATTAAAGCTATGACTGTTGCGGCGGCTTTCACGGCTAAAGCCATAGAAAAGCCTACCATAAAGTTTTGTTTCGCAAACATTCCCATGGAGGCAGCAGTCAGTTGTGCCAAGCTTCCTAATACTGCCAATAAAACACTTGACTTTACAGCTCCAAACCACTTGTTATATCTCGCGAAAAGGAATGTTCCCAAAAAGTTTGCTCCAGTAAACGTGAAGGAGGTGTAAACGTTAATGGCTGGGTGTATATGGGGCCAGGGTGTTGCCAAAATGATGGCTGGTCCAAGAGTGTTTAATGCGAGGCTAATGCGAAGTGTTTTGAATGTTCTTTTTCTCCAATAGAGCGAAGCAGCAACACTTGAGATGGTTCCAGCAAGGTTCATTGATGCCGCCAAAAAATCAGGCCCACCAAGATAATTCATAACGTAAGGCGCCCATATTAACCCCATTAGGTTACTTGAAGCCATTAAAATTACAAAGAATGTGGAGGTTGAGAAAATTTTTTCGGGCTGTTCTGTCGCTTTTGGAAATTGTTTTCCTTCCAAGTGGGATAGGTCAAGAAACCCCAATAGCAACGTGGAGATAAGGCCCAAAAGTGCTCCAAACGGAAAAATGTAGCTGAACTTGGCTTCTGACGTTAGGAACGCCAATAGGAACACTCCCAGAGCAAAACCTAAAATGCTTGAAATGCCGTTTGCAGCAGATCTCTTGGCAGTGACATCTCTTATCATATCTTCGTCTAAAGAGCCGTAAATGGCAAAGGCCAGGAATATGCTTATGATCGATGAAGAGACAAGGCATGTTGCGTATAACAAAAAAATAAGCAAACCAGTTGCAGTTAAAGGCATTAAGAGCCAAATAACCCTCTCCAGAGCATGGAAGAAAACAAGCTTAAGTTTCACGTCCCTCGTGATGAATGATGGCTTTTTATAAATTAAGACGCCAACAACAAATGACGCCGTGGACGAGGCAAGCACCACAAAAGATATTTCTTCAACGCTCTGCCTCAGCGAAGCTAAATAAATGACAAATAAGCCCCTTGTCAATGAGACATAAACTCCGGCGAATAAAGCCTCAAAAATCAGAATCCACCTAAGCCTATG